>JAPPLF010000093.1:0-44269 GCA_028874215.1 Acidobacteriota bacterium | reverse complement strand
TTCACCAGATTCACGAGCGGTTCCAAAGCGGGCATTCCGGAGGCGATCTCCTTTCGCTCAATCCGCTTCATGACTCGCCGAACCGCCTCGTTGACTGGCGTCGGGACCCCTTTCTTCCTTCCCTTTCGGACCACGAACCCGTTGAAGTGATCCACCTCCGTGATCCGCCCCTTCCAATGGTCCTGGAGCAGGGAAGTGGCGGCTGCGGGACTGATCCGTTCCGACATCCGGGCCAGCCGCCGGTCCATGGTCCCATCCCGGCCGCGGGCGGCGGCCAGAACCTGATCCGGCGTACATGGGCCCAGTACGCGATGAATCCCGTGTCCATGGGCACGGGCCACCAGGACCACCTCTTCCGCCAGACGGATCATGATCTTCCGGACCTCCGGCTCACCCAGGAGTGGCGCCGACCGCAACCCGGTGATTCCCGACAGTGCGTTGACCATGGCGCTGGTGGCCAGCTTGGTCCAGCGCATGGCCATGAGATCGCGGGTCGTCTTCGCCGGCCACACTGCATTCAGGTAACCGGCCACTTCCCGGGCCTTGCGATCGAAGGACCCCGCGTACTCTCCCACGTAGGCTCCCGGAGCGTTGAGATTGGAAGACCGGGAAACGGACTGGGTGGAGACCTGGATCCGGCCGGGAGCCTCTAGCACGGCGTTGATGAGGATGACGACACCTAGAATCCGGCCGCCGTCGACTCGCTGGGCAATGATCTCTTCGTTGATGCCGTTCTGCGTGCTCACCACCCAGGCCTGTGGTGACAGGTGCGGGAGCATCGTCTTCACGGCGGCGTCGGAGTCGTAGGATTTCACCGCCAGGAAGAGGATGTCGACGAGGCCGAGGCGGTCGAGCCGGCCCGGGTGGACGACGGCGGGACGATGGAGAACCGGTCCCTTCTCGTCTTCGATCCGCAAGCCCGAGTCCCGAATGGCTCGGAACTGCTCGGGCCACGGCTCGATCAGCGTAACGTCGTGTCCCGCGGCGAACATCCGGGCGCCGACCTGCCCCCCGATGGCGCCGGCGCCGAAGACCGCCAGACGTTTTCCCATTCGGTCAGAGGCGGATCCGCCGCCGGATCTGCTGGTTGGCTTCCCAGTAGGTTTTCTTCAACCGGATGACATCGTCTTCGGGCGCCGGCTGGACCCGTCCACGGGCGTCGACGGCCCGGGAGACCAGGGAGTGCTCGCCCGGCGCGGGATCGTTCCAGACATACGTCCAGAAGGTCCAGCAGTGGGGATGGTCCTTCCCCTCGCCCAACTCGGTCTCCACCCAAGCGCCGTCGTCCAGCTTGAGCTCCACCGCCTTCAAGGGGGTCCCGTCGTTCCAGACTGCGCCCATGACCCGGACGGACCCGCCATCCATGCGGGTCACCCGGGCCACGATGGACTTGAGATTCATGCGGCCCACCGAGGTTTCGCGCCAGATGGTCTCGCCGTCCCGCTCCTCACCGCGGATCGTGACGTAATCGCGCCCCATGAAGCGGCTCAGGAATTGGCGGTCATGGACCTCGACCCGCCAGAGCCACTTGACCCAGGCCACTCCATACCAACCGGGTACCACCAGCCGGAGCGGAGCGCCGTGGGTCTGGCTCAGCGGTTTGCCGTTCATCTCGTAGGCCAGCAGGACCCGGTCCCGAAGGGCCTCCTTGACCGAAAGACTGCGCCCGAAATTCTGCTCGTACTCGTTGCCCCGGATCTCCTCCTTCCCGCGGTCCACTCCGAAGAAGACCACCTCGGTGGCCTCCGGGCTCAGACCGCATTCCTCAAGGACCGGGCCCAACCGGGTTCCGCTCCAGCGGGCATTCCCGACGGCCCCCATGAATCGCTCCGAGGCGCCGTTTCCGGAGCACTCGAGGGTGGCGGTGTAGTGACTCTTGGGACGGGCCTTCAGGTCCTCCAGGGTCAACGAAAGGGGCTGGTTCACGAATCCGCCGACACTGAGCCTCCACTTCGCCATGTCCACTTCGGGGATCCCGTAGTGCTTGACGCTGAAGAAGTCCGACGCGGGCGTGATCCAGGACTCGAGCTGTTCCCACTGGACCATGGGCCGGTCGGGATTCACCGGCTGGGGATCCAGGAAGGGCACCGCGGTCTCTCCCGCCTCCATGGGAGGCAGCACGAATCCGAGTACGGAAGGGTGAAGGAGGGAAGCGCCGGTCGCCGCCAAACCGCCGCGCAACCACTCGCGTCGTGAAAGGGATCGTCTGTCTCTCATAGCATTTCTCCGTCAGTTCCGGATTTCGGTGGGTACAAACTCATGCTAGCAGCACCTCTCGCAACCCGCCACGCCAGGAGGGGGGACTGTGCGCCAGGCTAACTGGTGCAAGATAGGCGGTGAAAGTCCGCTGAAACGAAGGACTAACCATCCGCGTTTCTCCGCGAGCCGTGCGTGGGCGCTCGTGAGGGCGTCGGCGAAGCGTCGGTAGCGGTGCGTGTGGGCGGGGCCAATGAGCACCGAAAACTCCAAGCACGGAAGCGCCGAGACTGTAGTCCCGGTCGAAGGCAACACCGGCTGGGCCGACAAGGTGAGGGCCAGCCGGGCTCCGCGGTGTCCAAGAACTCAGGCACGCACGCACATCTTGTATCGGGACCTGGGAGGGCTTCATTTCGCCCTGGTGGTCGAACCGGGGCCGCATGAGAAAGGAGCAACCCGAACCTCATGATGGACGAAACGAAGCAATCGGATTCATCCATAGTAGCGATGAAGCGGGCGAACAAAGGGGGGAGACCTTCGGCGGAGTCCGTGGAGCGAAGGGGTGGAACCAAGGGGAATTCGGTTCGCCACAGCACGCGCCGGACGCAGAGACGGGGGAGCGTGTCCCAGGCGGCGGACCGGATACGGCGAGCGATCGCGAGAAACCCCAAGGAGCGACTGACCGCGCTCTTGCACCATCTCACCGTCGGGGCACTGCGCCGCGCCTATCTCGGACTGAGAAAGGACGCCGCGCCGGGGATCGACGGGGAGCGGTGGGAGGAGTACGGGGCGAAGCGGGAAGAGCGTCTGCTGGACCTGCATGGCCGCGTACACCGGGGCGCGTACCGAGCGCCGCCCGTCCGGCGGGTGCACATTCCCAAGCCGGACGGACGGACCCGACCGCTCGGAGTCGCCGCCCTGGAGGACAAGATCCTTCAGAAGGCGGTGGTGGACGAGCTCCTGACGCCGATTTACGAGGCGGAGTTTCTCGGGCTCAGCTACGGGTTCCGGCCCGGACGGAAGGCGCATGACGCGCTGGATGCCTTGGCCTACGGGATCGAACGGCGAAAGGCCAACTGGATCGTGGACGCGGACATCCGCACGTTTTTCGATGCCATCGACCGGGAACAGCTCATGCGGTTCGTGGAGAGAAGGATCGGAGATCGGCGGGTGCTGCGACTGGTTCGCAAATGGCTGAACGCCGGGGTGATGGAAGACGGGACCTGGTCGGACTCGGGGAGAGGGACGCCTCAGGGCGCGATTGTCTCCCCGGTGCTGGCGAACGTGTTCCTGCACTATGTGCTGGACGAGTGGTTCCATCGGACGTGGCGCCCGCGAGTTCCCGAAGGGGAGGCGATTCTGGTGCGATATGCGGACGACTTCGTGGCCGGATTCCAGAGACGGGCGGACGCCAAGCGGTTTCTCCGAGACCTGGGGGAACGGTGCGCCGAGTTCGGGCTGGAACTGCACCCGGAAAAGACGCGACTGGTGGAGTTCGGGAGATTCGCGGCAGCGAATCGACGGCGACGCGGGGAGCGGAAACCGGAAACGTTCGACTTCCTGGGATTCACGCACTATTGCGCGAAGACCCGGAAGGGGCGATTCCGGCTGGGGCGCAAGCCAAGCGCGAAACGGATGAACCGGACCCTGCGGCGAGTGGGGAAGCGGCTGTGGAGACAACGGCACGCGGATCACTGGGAGGTAGGAAAATGGCTGGGACGAGTCCTGAACGGCTGGCTCAACTATTTTGCGGTCCCGGGGAGCATGCGCTGGCTGCAAAGCTTCTGCTATCGGCTGCAACGGCGATGGCTGCGAGTGCTGCGCCGCCGATCCCAGCGCGACCGCTTCAGCTGGGGACGGCTGCGACGGATGGCCAAGCTGCTTTGGCCGTCCGTGAAGATCCGTCACCCGTGGCCGGCGCAACGGTTTGGCTGGCGGTCATTACCCAAGGTAGGAGCCGTGTGCTCTAACGGGCACGCACGGATCTGTGCGGGGGGTGGCAGGAAACTGCCGTCCCTACCGTGACGTTAGTCCCCCCGTGACGCGGGGGTTAACAACCCCCGCTCCTAACTCTTATCTCCTCATTTTTCCCGTCAATTCCCGCGCCTTGGCGCCATGGAAGCGGGCTTTGTCGAAGGCTCCGCTGGACTGGTAGATCTGTTCCAACAGCTTGTGATGCTTGGGATCCTGATCGTTCAGTTCCAGCGCCCTGCGCGCCATGGGCTCGGCGTCGCGCACCCGTTTTCGGTAGAGCAATGAGAGGGCCTTGATGAAGGGCCCCGAGGGGTCCGTCGGGTCGGCCCGCATGATCCGATCGGCCAGGGCGCCGGTCTGTTCCAGGTTGCCCCGTTCCATCTCCAGCCGGGCTGCCGTGGAGAGCAGGCCCGGGTCCTGGGGACAGGCGTTCAAACCCCTTGCGGCGGCGTCCCAGGCCTCCGGGTGGCGCTGGTTCCGGCGTTCGACCAAGGCCATCAGGAGAAACGCCTCGCAGTTCCGGCCGCCCCGGTCCAGATAACGGCGGAGGTGCGTGCCGGCATCAAAGAGATTCCCCCGCCTGAAGCTGAGCTTGCCCCGGCCGAAACCGGTCAGATGGGTGTTCGGCTCCAGTCTCTCCGCGCGGGCGTAGGCATCCAGAGCCGCCCGCTCATCGCCGATTTCCAGGTTCGCGTCGCCCAGGTCGGCGAATACCTCCGCGCTGGCCCGCGGCGAGGCGGACATCCAGCGAAGGGTCTTGAGGCGTCCGCGCAGATGGGCTCTCCGGCGGTGGTTCCTCAGCACCGCCTGGCCTTCTGCCTCCTTGCCCTGGCGCAGGAGGCTGGTTCCCAGATTGAAGAGGATGTTCTCGTGGCCCGGATTCAGCCGCAGGACCTTTCGGAAGTTCCGTTCCGCGGCGGGGTGCCGGCCCTCCTTCAGGTCCAGTTCCCCCAGGTGGAAGAGAGCCGTCGGCTCCTCGGGCCTCAGTTGAAGCACCAGCTCCAACTCCCGGCGGGCGTCCGGGTCACGGCCCATGCGGAGGTACGCGACCCCGAGACTCAGTCTCAGCTCCCACCTGTCGAGACCCTTGTCCAGAGCCTTCCGGAAATTCCCGACAGCTTCCGGGTAGTTGCGAAGGGAGGTCTGACAGATGCCGGCCAGATAGTGGATGACCGGCGACGGGTTGGGAGCCTTCAGCAGTTGCTCGAGGTCGGCCAGCGCCCCCAGGTAGTCCTGGTGCAGCTTCATCTTCTCCATGGCGCTGTCGGGCGACGGTTCCGGCTGGCTCCGGATTCCTCCCGCGAGGCAGAAGACGACTGCCATACAGGGGAGGAGCCTGGAGATAGCAACAGGAGGAGATGCGATCACGTCTTCTGTCTCCGGTCCAAGGAGCACCGGCACGACGCAGGATACCATGACCGCCGGGTTCTTCCGTTTTTCTTGGGGCTCCGGATCCGGCCCCGGACGGGCGATTCTCCAGGTCTCGTAGTAGACTGACCGGGAATTACGGGAGGGAATTGAGATGACATTGCAGTCTGCGACCGATCGTCGGCGGTTCTTTGCTCAGATGGGAGCCCTGTCGTTGCTCTCCCAGGGCCCGCGCGGGAGTACTCAGGCGATGGCGGCGGCCAAGGAGTATGCCGATCTGGCCACGCGCAGATTCAGAAAACATATCGAAGGCGCCAGAAATGCCATTCTGGACGAGATCAAGCCGACCCCCGCCCAGTTGGAGCATGGCCTCGAACTCCACCGGGAATCCATCGTCTGCGATCTCTATGGAGGGTCCAATCCGGTTCATGTGACCGGGTTCTACTCCGAGTCGATGAAGGCTTGGGCGCTCGGCGTCCTGGACCGGGAGCCGGACCCGGAGCGGAAACGGAAGCTGTTCATATCCACCGTCCGGCCGCAGATTCAGAAATGGCGCGCGCTGGAGGTGGTTCACGATCCCGGTTTCCAGGCCAACCACCGGTTGGCGTGGGAGACTTCCCAAGTCGACCTGGGTCTCGCCGATGTGGCCTGGGCTCCCGAGGGTGAAGGCGAGCGGTTCTCCCTGGAGTACCTGGCCAGCGAAGCCTACGCCTTCGACCATCTCGACTATATGGAGAAATTCCTTCGAGTCGAGGACCTGGAGGGATTCAAGAAGGAGGGAAAGCATGCCGTCATCTGGCACGTTGGCCGGCCCGACGCCTGTTTTGCCGGTCCTCACATCAAGGACCCCATCAAGAATCTCGATTTCTACTACGCATTCGGCGTTCGGCACTGCCAGTTGACGAACAGCACCCGGAACCAGGTGGGAACCTCCCATTATCAGGAGGTGGACACGGGTCTCACCGAAATGGGGGAAGCCGTGATCCGGCGCATGAACGAGCTGGGCATGATGGTGGATCTCTCCCACTGCGGTACGCAGACGACGTTGGACGCCATCCGCGCGTCGCAGGAGCCGGTGCTCATCAGCCACACGGCTTGCCGCGCGCTGTCCCGCGGCGGCAAGAGCCCGAACCGAAACGCCACCGACGAGGCGATTCGAAATACGGCCGGCAAAGGGGGCATGATCGGGATCATCACGGTGCCCAATCTGTTGGGCGGATTCGGGGCGGAGAGCGTCTATTGGCACCTGGACCACGCCATCAAGCTGGTGGGGGTGGACCATGTTGGGCTGGCCTCGGATCAGGGTCCCATGGGCCGGGCCGTGCAGGCTCCGGAAATCGTCGAGATCCTGAAACCCCGAGAGTTTCTAGCCACCGGTTTCAAGGGCACGAAGACCTACTGGGAGTGGGAGACCGGGCCCCGTCCTCTGTCCTTGGTCAATGCTCCCTATCTGACTGTGGGGCTGGTGGTGCGAGGCTACTCGGACGACGATATTCGAAAGATCATAGGCGGCAATTTCCTCAGGGTGGCCGGGACCATCATGGACAAGCAGCCCCGGGGACGATTGACCTGATTCGAAATTGAGCCGCGGCCGTCCGGACGGGCTCGGCGGCATTGGGAGAAATGACGATGGAGTTGAATCTGTGTCTCCGAACGGCTGGACGTTTCGTGGCGGGAGCAATCCTCATCCCGCTCCTGGGATGCGGGGGTGAAGAGGATACGCGGGATCCGCTCCGGAAGATCCTGGACATCTCCCGTGACGAAGCGGCCCTGGCCGAGTATCTCCAGCCGATCCCGCCTAAGGAGCCGCAGGAAGCCCTGGAATCGTTCGAGGCCGTCGATGGATTCCGCATGGAGATGGTGGCCCATGAGCCTCTCGTGAACGACCCGGTGGCGGCCGCATTCGACGAGAACGGCCGCCTCTACGTGGCCGAGATGCGGGACTACCCGTACCAGCCGGGACCGGGCGAGAAGCCCATCGGAGTGGTCCGCCTGCTGGAGGACACCGACGGCGACGGCACGCTGGACCGGAGCCACATCTTTGCCGACGAGTTGTTGTGGCCCACCGGAGTGACGGTCTGGAACGGAGGGGTCTACGTCACCGCTCCTCCCGACATCTGGTACCTCAAGGACACCGACGGCGACAACAAGGCCGACATCCGGAAGAAGGTCTACTCGGGCTTCGGACACCAGAACGAGCAGCAGATGATGAACAACATCATCATGGGAGTGGACCATTGGATCTATGGGATCGCCTCCGGAAACGCCGGCGAGATCCGGTCTCTGGAGAATCCGGACGCTCCTCCGGTCTCCCTGGGCGCCCGGGATTACCGTTTCGATCCCGTGAGCGGCCGGTTCGAGACCACCACCCAGACCTTCCAGTTCGGGCACGCCTTCGACGAATGGTTCAACCGCTTCGTCTGCAACCAGGGGATGCCGGGACGCCACGTGGTGTTGCCGGCCCGCTACCTGGAACGGAACCCCCACCTTTTCTACGATTTGCACCGGTGGCTGGGACCGGGCGCCAACCAGGTGAAGCCCCTGGTCCAGGGGCAGACCCGCCTCTACAAGATCAGCCCCGTGGAGCGCTGGCGCACCATTCGGCAGGCTCGGCGCATCTTCGCCGGGTCGTACTCCCGAAGCGCCGGCGTCGGCCACGACTACCTGACGGCCGGCTCGGGGGTGACCATGTACACGGGCCACGCCTACCCGGAGAAGTATCGCGGCAGCTACTTCATGGGCGCCAACACGGGCAACCTGATCCACCGCCGGGTTCTCATCGACGACGGAGTCAGCTTCCGCTCCGAGCGGGGGGAGGGGGAGAACTCGGAGTTCGTCCGTTCCACCGACACCTGGTTCCGGCCGGTCAATGCGGTCAACGCGCCGGACGGAACCGTCTACTTTCTGGACATGTCCCGGGAGCTCATCGAGGCGACCCATGTCCCCGAACGCGTGATGAAGCACCTGGATTTCACCAGCGGAAGAGACCGGGGACGCATCTATCGCCTGGCGCCCCCGGGCTTCGTGTCGCCGCCTCCGCCCCGGTTGGGCGAGGCGACGATCCAGGAGTTGGTCTCCCATCTCGAGCACGACGGGGGCTGGTGGCGGGCGACGGCCCACCGGTTGATCCGCGAGCGGGAGGACCGGTCGGCGGCGCCCCTCCTGCGGCGGCTTCTCAGAGAAAGTTCTCGTCCCCTGGCCCGGATGCATGCTCTCTGGTCCTTGCAGGGGCTCGGCTCACTCCGGGACCGGGATCTGCTGCGGGGTCTCGGGGATGCCGAAGCCGGGGTCCGGGTCCATGCCGTCCGACTGGCCGAATCCCGTTTGAATCGTTCCCGCGCCCTGTTCCGGAAGGTGTCGGATCTGGCCCAGGACCCAGAAATCCGGGTCCGGTTCCAGGTTGCCCTGAGTCTGGGCGAGGTGAGGGGGCAGCGGTCCCTTCCCGCACTGGTCCGGATCTCGCGGATGGATACCGGCGACTTCTGGGTCCGGAATGCCGTCCTGAGTTCCTGTGCCGATTTTCCCCACCAACTGTTCGCCCGGTTGGCGAACGAGGAAACGTTTCTCGCCCAACCCGAATCGGTCCAGTGGTTGTCCCGGCTCGCGCGGGCCGTGGGTGCCCGGAACCGCGCACGGGAGTTGAGGAGGGTCCTGGGCGCCTTGGCCGCCAATCCGGTGCTGGCCGCCAGACCGTCCGCACGGCAGGAGATCATCATCGGCATGGCCGAGGGACTGGCCCATTCAGGCGGCTCGCTTTTGGGTCTGCGAAGACTCCCCGCCTCTGCCCTTTCCATGATCACGGCCCACATGGAGCGCGCGGGCAAGATCGCCGCTGACGAGGCCGCTTCTTTGGAGGACCGGCTCCAATCCATCCGGCTGCTTCGCCATGATCGGCTGAATCGGGTGAAGCCCGCACTGGCCTCCCTGGTGGATCCCCTACAGCCCCAGGATCTCCAAATCGCGGCCATCGACGCCTTGGCGGGCTTCGACAGCCCGGAAATACCCGGCATCCTCCTCAAGGACTGGATGACGCATTCTCCCCGAACCCGGAGCAAGATCCTGGAGACCCTCTTCGCTCGACAGGAATGGACCGAGGGCCTGCTTCAGGCCGTCTCGGAGGAGTCGGTGGCAGCCAACCAGATCGACGCCAAGCGCCGGGAGCTCCTCCTGAACCATGACGACGAGTCCATCCGGGAGCAGGCGGTCCGGCTCCTGGGGTCCGAGCAACTGGAGTCTCGTCAGGAAGCGCTTGCCGATTTTCAGGCCAGCTTGTCCCTGACCGGCGACCACAAACGGGGCGAGGCCGTCTACCGCCGGGAATGCATCAAGTGCCACCGGCTCTCATCCCGCGAACATCCCATCGGACCGAACCTGATCCGCGGCACGGAGAAGGACCCCGAGTCGCTCCTGGTGAACATCCTGGATCCCAACCGTTTCGTGGAACCCCAATACCTGCAGTACGTTGCGACGGACCTGAAAGGCGGGCTCTACACCGG
The DNA here is from genome assembly GCA_028874215.1 of Acidobacteriota bacterium. Classification (NCBI taxonomy): domain Bacteria; kingdom Pseudomonadati; phylum Acidobacteriota; species Acidobacteriota bacterium. The sequence goes on along the minus strand of JAPPLF010000093.1, from coordinate 34,235 downwards.
CCTGCTCCGGGATGAGACGGCGACGAGCGTGACGCTGGTGGAGGGGGACGACCTGAGCAACACCCTGTTGCGGAAGAACATCAAGGAGATCCGGGCCACGACCAACTCCCTTATGCCCGAGGGTCTGGAAGAGAACGTCAACCACCAGGAGATGGCCGACCTGATCACCTTCATCCTCAAGTATCAGTACGAGGTCGGCACGGAGAGCGCCGGCATCGGTTACGGGGAGGAGGTCTACGAGGAGATGATGCTCCACCCGTCACTGAGGCCGAGGGTCGACAAACTTAGTTCTGACGAATGACCGAGGGCTTTGATTTGGGGATTATACAGTTGACTAGGCACTCCTAAACCGTGACCCTCACGGTCCAGTGGGCTTGCCTTTCCTCCGTTGCTCCTCTTCCCAGTTCAAAGCAGACTCTCGCGTCACCTTTGGCCCAACCGGTCTTAGGTTGGCATTTTCTCCAAACTCCCTACGGTGTTCCTGTTGCCTTCGTTCGGGGTCATCCGTGATGCCCGTGTGAACAATATTTCTGTTCCGCCAGACATTGTAACGAGTAGTGTTGCGTGGCTTTCTGGGCATTTCGTCCCTCCTCTCCATTGGGAAAAAAACAAGAGTGCCAGCGACCCCTGACAAGGTGTTAGAGTGACGGCGGAAGACCGAGGGGCCTTGGTTTTAGTCCGGCGAAGACTCCCGACCCTGGATCGGGAAACGTGGGCTCGAGACCCACAGGCTCTAACAACCCTCCGCCATCACGGTGTAGGATGGAGGGGGTGGGGAAAGGTTCGCTCACTGAGAGCCAGCGACGAGTCCTCCGCTACCAAGCTCAAGCGGTCGTTATCGAGCGTTGCTCGGTCCTCGACGAACAGTACATGTCCCCTCCATCACACACATTTTATTTCAGGTCCATCGCAGTATTTTCAGGAATTTGAGGAATTTGGTGTATGACAGTATCTTACTTGCTTGAAGGGGGAGTGCCATGAGTCTACACAGTCCGATCAAAGTCGATCCAGGTGCAGGTCAGCCCGAAGAAAAGCATCGAGTATTCTGGATCAATCCGCCAAACGAGAACGGGAAATGCGTCCTCTCAATCGGAGAACCAGCACGAGAAGGAAGTGCCTCCTACGGTTGGGCTTACCTGGACGCGAGAACAGCTGAAGAGCTTGGACGGGCCCTGCTCTACCTGTCCGCTACTCTCAAGAGAGACGAGTGAACGGCAGAGCCCCTTAACACTCCAATATCAAATGCCTGATCGATGACGGGGCCACCCCCGGCAGGACTTGAAGCTGCAAACTTCCCGTTCGACCCGGCTGCCCTGTCCACGGGGACCTCGGGGACTGTTCTTCACCTGTTTATCGGCGCAGTCTTGGTCGTCTCGAATGTGGGCAGGTACGGGTTCGATTCGCTCGCTTCCGGAGATTGCTTCCAGTTACTACTCGCTATCAATTCTGTAAGATGTTTGGGCTGGAACGGTTTTCGACTCGGGCCCGGCAACCCATTCGACTTGATTGGGTGGAAAACGGGGAAAAAGGGGAGGTTTGCCTAGTCAACTGTACAATCCCCTTTGATTTCTTCAGTATTCGGTGATATGATGAATTTTATCCGATCAAGGGATTAACATCTCGGTCGTCTGCCAGCGGGCGGGTTGGCTCGTATCCTACGGAATCGGAGAGTAGTTAGTATCTCAATACTCCGATCAACAATCCGAAGCCCACGGCCTCTATCTCACACCGTTCCACGTCGCCGATTCCATGGTAGCGAGGATCTTCGAGCGTCATTGCAATGCCGAGGATTCAACAAGCGGGCCGAAGCAACGGGTCGGCGATACCTACTGAAGTCCCAATCCGAATTTCTGCCCCAAATAGGCGAACGAAATATATACTGACCCTGTGACCAGCAAGAGGGTGGCGCACTGCAATGGGGGCCATCCTCGTTCCTCGCTGCGTGGGCGGGGCGTAAAGTTGGATCGCTAGGGAGGAGAGTAACACGGTGATCTGGCTCCCAAACGGCCCACAACCACAAATAACTGACCCACAAAGGCTTATCGTGGCCATATTATCACTGCCATCTCAGAAAACACCCGACCTCTTTCTTCGATCATTTCTTCATCCCACTTGCGCAATGATATCAGAGACGAGTTTAACGAAAAATTAGAAGCAATAAGAATTTCCCTTTTTTCAGCGAACATCATGTTGCTTAATTCAGCATTATACGCCGACAAAGTCAAATTACCGATTGTGTGAAGCCATCGGTCATGTATGTCGATAAATTTCGGCCCAAGTGCTTCTATCCACTCTGCAGTAAGAGTTTGCGGCATGATATGTTCTATTTCGATTTTATCTGTACGCGCCGGGGTTTCTTTGTGCTCGAATGCTCGTTCCAATGACCAAAGAATCAAATTGGCGCGTGACAATCTAGTTCTGTTGTAAACTTGGAACTGCAAGAATCCTTCACGGAATCTGTCGTCCGATGGCCATATCCAACCTTTTTTGGAAAGATATTCTTTCGAAGATGCAATAAAGTTCTTAAAGTCCACGCCTGCTGCCATCTGAGAAAAGTACCGTCGCAAACTGTTTGTCGGAATACTACATGCCGCGCGACGGACTACGAACGACTCAATCATTCGCATAACTTCAAGAACATCATGTTCCTTGATAGATGAACCAATGTGGTCTAGTGACTTCATGAGAAACGGATATGCTACGTCAACTTGCCACTGATTCAGTCGGTGTATCCGTTCTACCGTCGCAGTCGTTAAGCCCGACGTATCCACTTCGGCAAGTTGAGCGTAGTAGCGCGAGAATACGTTGAATTGTCGTAACGCATTTACGGTTTGATCCTCTGTGGGTTGTTGTCCTATTAAGTCACGAACGCCGTCGAAAATATCCTTGCTATTATTGCGAGGTAGGCTGCCATCCATCATCAAATACCGCCAGAAAAAATCATCCAGATACCGGCCAAGCCTTTCCTGCATCGGATACCAATACTTGTCGTAGGCGCTATCCTGTCTATTCACATCTCGAATATTCATGAACAAGTAGTTGCGGATAAGGTCAGATGCCGTCAGTGGCATACCTGTATAATTTAGGCTTTCAAAGATTCTGTTTGGATTATCGCTTGAGTCAAGTGCAATGCTGACTATATCGAGGCGATCAGTAACGCAAATCTTCAATTTCTTCAGATCAATTGAATTCCCATTGTTGTCACCACGGCGCAACTTTCGATCGAAGTATTGCCAAGCCTTCGCAACCTGTTTTGTGCCATCGAGGATGCGACTGTTACTTATAAGATCATCAAACGGTTCTCGATCTCTCCGACTGGGCATTAGCTTGATCCGCTCCTCTGGATCTTCAGCAAACTCGTTTATCAGGCACGTGCTCCGAATCTCATCCGGTAATCCAGGCCATTTTTCAGGCGCTTGGTGTGCATGGTCACGAATGACGCCAAGAAGTATCAAAAGAGTTGTAATTCTCTGCTGGCCATCTATCATTACGTGTTGATTTACATCTCCAGGCAATCCATGGATTGGATAGGTTACTATGGAGCCCACGAAGTGCTTTCGACGTGTATCCATTGAGTATATTCTCATTAGATCCTGCCAGAGTTGTTTCCACTGCTCCTCACGCCAATTGTATGTGCGCTGAAACAATGGGATCCGATACTGGATCTTCCCATCTAACAACTTCTGGAATATGACTTCACCGGCGTTCATTTCTACCTCCAATCCCGAAACTTGTAATGCAGGTACCAACAGGAGTGTGCTCTTTTTTAAAAATGCGATCCATGCCGCTGCTCAGATCTTTTCACTGACCTGTTAACAATGCGGTGGAGGATGCTCCCTCTGTTATTGGGTAACTCATGAAGTTTATTATGATCAAGAGTGCCTATCGTGTCGAGTCGGATCGTCGGCCAGAAACGTTTCCAAAAACCGATCCCATCCGAACCAGTGCGAAATAAATCCAAAGGCGAAAGTGACAGTAACTTCCTCTCGACAAGATCGGCACAGAGAGCGTAGGAATAGACTAGGGGAGGGAGATGGATAAGGGTTCATCACTTAGTCTCGCCGCGCGAGTCCAGAAAGCCACCGCGTCCACCGGGAACGGCTAACTGACGGGTCCGAAATCGGGAATCTTCAACCAGTCTCCACCCTTCAGTGCCGAGTGGAATCCTACGATTCCGGGCGCAGTGTAGGACAGGGCCTGGTGGACATCGACCACTGGAGGCCGCTGCTCCAGGCAGGCCGAGACGAACTCATGAATGATGAAGGGATGGGAGCCTCCATGCCCCTCAACGTTCCGCAGTGACGGCGGCAGCTCTGCGGAGTGGTCCGCCCGCAACAGTTCGGGTTCCGAATCAGGACGGGTCACGTAAGCGGAAGGGCGCAGCCCTTTCCACCTCTCGAACAACGACATCTCGGTCCCAAAGAAATCCGCTCCTTCCCGGCCGGGAGCGGAAGTCCACCAGTGGATGTTGATTCGCGAGGAGTTTCCACCCGAGGTTTTGAAGAAGAAGGTGGTGTTCAAGAACGGGTTGCCGTACCGGTTCTCCTTGTAGAACGGATGGTCCAATGGCGTTCCGACCGCCGCGACCTCGACCAGGCTCTCGCCGGTCACATAAATGACCGGACCGCTGGCATGGGTGATATAGAGGCCTTGAGCATTGCCATAGCGCCAAGTCCGCCGACCTTCGTGAAAGAACATTCGCTCCAGATACTCCGGCATCTCCCCCTTCGCCAGGTAGGTGCCGTGGTTATGGATGTAGTCTCCCTGGGTGTAATAGATCCTCCCGAACCTGCCTTCCTTTCTCAGTCTGCGGGCCGTCATGGTGGCTGGGTGAAAGCAGCTGGTTTCAGCCATCATGTAGATCTGACCGGTTTTTTTGACGGCCTCCAGAAGCTCCTGGCACTGTTTCAAGCTGATGGCGGCCGGAACCGCGCTGATGACATGGCGGCCGGACTCCATGACCTCCACGCAGTGGGGAACGTGACGGGGCGCTCCGGTGAAGATGGCGACGGCATCCACTGCGGGGTCCTTGAGCATGGCGCGGAAATCGGCATGGGCATTGGAGCACTCGAAACGCTCTTCCAGCCTTTTTCGGCGGTCCTCCCTGAGATCGGCGACCGCGGTCACCTTGCAGTTGGGATGCCGATGCCAGGGAAACGCGGCGCCGAATCCGCCGCCCACCACACCGATCCGCAACTGCTTGCCGGCATCGATCGGCCTGTATCGTTGTCCGAATAGCGAAGCCGTCAATGCAGTCGTACCGGCTGCCTTCGCACTTTGGAAAAACATTCGGCGGTTGATGGATGGGGATCGCGCTATTGGTTTCACCATGATGGCCGTCCTTCCTGGGGTCGGGATTGTGGTAAATCCTAGAAAACACCGAATCGGGCGGTCAAGGCAGGGTAGTGTCTGCCAGGTTATGGAAACGACACCCAGCAGGGCGAGAGAAGGGGGCAGTCACCTCCTCTCCCGTGCCTCTTGTTATCTTAATCTGATAACATTACTTGATGACGACGCCGGACCGAGACCCCGGACTGGATACCCTTCTCGACCTTCACGGCGAGACACTGTTTGTGGACGACACGGGGCATTGGGTGAAGTTCGTTGTCATGCGGACCGAGGTGACGCCCGAACGACCGCACGGCCTCCGATACTCTTAGACACTGCACGCGCCGGATGGCGCCAGATTGGTTGGATTCGATAATGCGCACCCGGTTAGGGATCGGCCTGGCCCGGGCGGGCGTCGACGGGCAGAGCGTGACCATCGGCATCGGCTGCGCAAGATCCGGCCTTATGAGTTCAAGGACGCAGCGACGCTCCTCGAGGATTTTTGGAAAGAAGTGGACCAGGTTCTTGGAGAAGGAGGCTCAATTCCATGAAGACACTAGAGATCGGGATTGCCGGTTACGACCAGATGAAGGCGCGCACCCTGGCCATTGCCCGTGGTGAGTACACGCCCGCGAAGGATGAGCCGAAGGTGTGGTTCACCTCGATCGAGAGCTTTGCGAAATTGCTCTCCGAGCACAACAGGCATCTTCTGGAACTGATTGCCCGAGAGCAACCTCGTTCGCTCACGGAGCTCGCGGAGATGTCTGGACGAAGCAAGTCGAACCTTTCGCGAACCATGAAGACGATGTCTCGATACGGGCTCGTAGAATTGCGACACGGAGAGCGTGGGAGGCTGGTACCCCGGGTGCCTTACGATCACGTGAGGCTCGATGTTTCGTTGACTTCAACGCGGTGAAGTACCCCTCGCAGCCGGGGAAAGAGCAAGTTGAATTGGCGTATGCAGTTCGACTTTCTACACCATCTGCGCCGGCTGTACGTCTACCGCGTCGGGAAAACAGTGCGGAGACCGCACCTGGACAACAGGTCCGGCGCGACCTCGTGAACCCTGCTGAGACAACGCCCGGACGTCACCGACTGTCCAGATTCGGCCATCGCCCCCTAAGCGCTACATGTCTGAGAAGAGGCGATTCGCACCCCGTGCCGAAGATAGACGCCCCGGCCGTTGGTTGAGCCGCCGGGCTCTGGCGTTCGGCCTCCTCGTCATCGCCAGTTACCTGCCGGTGCTTGATGCGGGATTCGTCTGGGACGACGTGATCTTCGTAGAAGAACCGGTGGTGCACAATAGGTCCGGGCTCTGGAACATCTGGTTCTCCCCGTCCGACATCAAGAAAGAAGGGCACGATTGGCCCGTCGTCTGTGCGAGTTTCTGGTTGGACCACAAGCTTTGGGAGCTGAATCCACTGGGTTATCACGTCGTCAACCTGCTGTTGCATCTGGTCAACGTCCTGTTGATATGGCGCATCCTCGGGAGAAGGGGACTGTCACCTCCTCACAGTCCTTGACAGGAGTTGGCCGCTCGCTACGGACTCCAGGAACTCCCGGGTGATTTCCTCGTAACGGTGCGGGTCCAAGTTCCATGCCCTCCCGTGGGTGGCGCCGGGGACCTCCACGCACCGGACCAGATCCGGGCGGGACCGGGTGAGCTGTCGGCTGGTTCGGAGTGGAACGAGGGTGTCCGCGTCTCCATGGAAAACCAACGTGGGAGCATGCAAATATCCCGTGTCGCGGAGGTAGTTCAACTTCCTCCAAGGAATCCCGAAACGCGCTCGAGCCAGGGTCTTCGCCGCGTGGTAGAAGATTCCGGGATACCCTTGGTTGCGGGCGGCGAATTTCAATGTGGCTTCCAGGTCCAGGACCGGCGAGTCCAGAATGACTCCACGGACGGATGGAGCCAAATCAGATTGCCGCAGGAAGCTCATGACGACGCACCCGCCCATGCTGTAACCGACCAGGATTAGCTTTTCGGCCCCGGACTCCAAGGCATGGCGGGCGGCTCCTTCCAGATCCTCCCACTCCGTGAGTCCGTACCAGTGGAGACCGTCCGGGGCGGGCTCGGCCTCCGGATCGTTTCGATACGAGATGACCAGGCCGGGAAATCCCAGGTCCGCCACCACCTTCAGCAGGGGGTAGGAACGGAGAGCGCCGCTGGGCGGTGCGGCCCGCTTTCCGTGGACGAAGATGACCCAGGTGGAGCGGGAACCGGGGACCAACCAGGCGGGGAATCGGCCCAGTGGAGAGTGGAATCGGAGCGGTCGGACCGGCAGCCCGAATCCATCGCCCGGGTCGTCGGGAAAGGCGAAGCTGGTGAGCCTCACGCGGGTGCCGGGCGCCAGGTCACCATGCAGAAGACGGAGGCATCGAGTGACCTGCCGACTCCTCAGATTCAGGATCCTTCCGGCCTGGGCGTAACCCTCCGGCCAACGCAGACCCCAGAGGCCCTCCTGACGCCAGCGGCGGCTCCGGCCTGTCTCCGGGAGGACTCCCAAAGTCACGCGATCCGACTCGACCTCCAACACCTCGAGGGGCCGCGTGTCTCCCCGGGCCGCCGGCTCCAGGACCCGGCGGCGGATCCGGTTGGAAAGGTGCCATGCTCCGGCCAGCCAGACCGCGGCCAGGATGGCTCCAATGACGGCCGGCCACGCCGCGTCGGTCAGTGGGGTGTCCATCCGTTTCGATGGGTCGGAAGGGGGCCGGGAACGGCGTCCCGCGTCACCGGGCGTTACTCCGCCAATTCCCGGTTCAGCATCTTGCGGTGTTTGGCGGACAGGGTTCGGCGCCGGCGGCGGTACTTCGGCCCCGGATCGGGCTCTTTCCGGCTTTTGAGGAAGACGGCGACCAACACGCCTCCGCCGGTCAGGACGACGAAGGGGAGAACCCAGGCCACAAGGTTGAATCCTTCGGGCTTGGGAGCGCCGTAGATTCTGGGACCGTACTCTTCTTCGTATTTCGCGAAGACCTGCTCCTCCGTCATCCCGCTGGCCAGCAATTGCTGGATGTTGGCTCTGATTTGGGGAGCAGGGCCGCACTCTTCTCCGCAGTCCGACACCAGGTGCGGGCAGTCGCAGAGGCATTTCATGTTCGACTCGATCCGCTTCAGGGCTTCCTTGTCGGAACCCAGCGCACCTGAGACGGCAAGGGCAAGTACGGCGGGAAAAAGGAACACGGCGAGCATCGAAACCATTGTATACCACGGGTTCGCGAACTGCTCCCCAACCGGTACACTACACCGGTACCGACTTGCGCCCGCCGGCCAGTTGCGCCATCTTGGCGGCTGACGACCATGCCGCGAACTCTGACCGTTGCCGCCGCCCAGTCCGGACCCGTCTCCCGCTCCGAGACCCGGGGAGACGTGGTCGAACGGCTGCTCTCCCAGATGCGGGAGGCGAGCCGCCTCGGTTGCGACTTGGCGGTCTTCACCGAGGTGGCCCTGACGGCATTCTTCCCCCACTGGTACATGGAAGACCAGGACGAAATCGACGCCTGGTTCGAGCGGGAAATGCCGGGGCCGGAGACGCAAAAGCTGTTCGACGAGGCGGTCCGGCTCGGAATCGGGTTCCACCTGGGCTACGCCGAGTTGGCCCGGGAGGATGGTCGGACGGGCCGCTACAACACCTCGATCCTGGTGGGCAAGGACGGCCGGATCATCGGCAAGTACCGGAAGATCCACCTGCCCGGAAACGCCGAATTCCAACCCGGGGACCGGTACCAGAACCTGGAGAAATACTACTTCGATCGGGGCAACCTGGGGTTTCGGACCTGGCGGGCCTTCGGCGGGGTGGTGGGCCTGTGCACCTGCTACGATCGCCGCTGGCCCGAAACCTACCGGGTGCTGGCGCTGCGCGGCGCCGAGCTGATTCTGTTGGGATACAACACCCCGGACTCCTGGCCCGACCGTCCCGGCAAGGCGCCGCTGGCCCGGTTCCACAACCTGCTCTGCATGCAGGCGGGCGCCTACCAGAACGGGGCCTGGGTGGTGGGAGTCGCCAAGGCCGGCGTCGAAGCGGGGGTGAGCCAGATCGGCCAGAGCTGCATCATCTCGCCTGAGGGGGAGATCGTGGCCATGGCCACCACCCAGAAGGACGAACTGGTGGTGGCCGAATGCGATCTGGACCAGACCGTGAGGTACCGAAAACACGCTCTCAACTTCGAGCAGAACCGGAGCATCCGGGACTATCGCCCCATCACCGAGAGAGCGGGAGCCGTATCTCCGGGTGAATCCCCCGACGCGCCCTGATGCCGGACCTGCCCTTCCGCACTGCGGAGACGACGCCATGAGACCATTCCTGTTCCTGGTATGGGGACTCTTCCCGGTCCTGGCCGAACCCGCCGCCGCGGCAAGTTCCGAGCAGGTCCGCTTGGACCGCAACGATCTCCTTCAATATCGGGATTCCCAGGGACAAATTCGGCCGGTCAAGAAAGCGGCGGACTGGGAACTGCGGCGGGCCGAGATCGTGCGGGGGATGCAGGAGGTGATGGGTGAGATGCCCGGCGACGATCGGCGTGTCCCCCTGGAACCCCGGGTCGAGGAGGAGGTGGATGGCGGGACCTACGTCCGGCGGCTCATCACCTACCGGTCCGAACCGGGGTCGCGCACTCCGGCCTACCTCTGCATTCCCAAGGACGCGCTGGCGGGAAAGCGGCGGGCTCCGGCGGTGCTCTGTCTGCACGGGACCAACATGGAAGTGGGACACAAGGTGGTCGTCGAACCGGGGTCCCGGCGGGGACGCGCGTACGCCAAGGAACTGGCCGAGCGGGGCTACGTCACCCTTTCGCCCGCCTATCCTCACATGTCCAACTACTGGCCGAATCTGGGAGGTCTCGGTTACGTGAGCGGCACCATGAAGGCGATCTGGGACAATTCCCGCGGCCTGGACCTGCTGGCCTCCTTGCCCTACGTGGACGACTCCCGGGGGTTCGCCGCCATCGGACAGTCGTTGGGAGGGCACAACGCCATCTATACGGCGGTGTTCGACAAGCGCATCCGGGCCGTGGTCAGCAGTTGCGGGTTCGATTCCTATCTGGACTACTACGGGGGGGATCTGAACCGGTGGTACTTCGGGAAGGGATGGTGCCAGATCCGGTACATGCCCCGTCTGTCCAACTACCGGGGACGCCTGGAGGAGATCCCCTTCGACTTCCACGAGTTGCTGGGCGCCCTGGCTCCCCGTCCCATCTTCGTCAATGCCCCGCTTGAAGACGGCAATTTCCAATGGCGAAGCGTCGACCGTTGCGTCGCCGCGGCGAAGCCGGTCTACCGCCTCTTGGGCGATGAGAAGAACCTCATCGTGCGTCATCCCGACACCGGACACGAATTCCCGGACGTGGTCCGGCACGAAGCCTTCCGGTTCATCGATTCGGTGTTGAAGGGCAAATAGACGAAGTCATGGCCACCGCCGGGCGGCGGCCTCCGCATCGTTCGGCGTCCACGAGGAATGTGGGCAGGGACCGGCCCACCCTCAATCCAGCGAGATCGCGACCCGCTTGAGGACCGGGTAACGGTCTCCGTTGTCGGAACGAAGGGTCACCCGATACTGGAGACGGCGATCGTTTTCCGCTACTGACACCGTCCCCCCGAAGGGTCTCCAGGCGCTCCCCTGCAATGCTTCCAGTGTGGCCGCGCTCCGCACCTCAAAGTTCAGACTGGTCCCTTCCGGGGAATCGGCCTGGTACTCGAGAGTCGCATCGCCGGCGGTTCCGTTCCAAATGAACACAGACGACTCGTACGTCTGCTCCCAGCGGCGATGGGCGATGTGGCCCATGTCCTGGTCGCTCATCCAGTGGGGGCCAATGGTGGGCAGGAGCTGGACCCGGGGATCGGCGAAGCGGTTGCCGTCGTTGTAATAGACCCGGGAATGGGCGTGGTGGTTGCCGTCCTTGGTATGGCACGACACAGCCACGTCCAGGCGTCCGTCCCGGTCGAAATCACCCGCCAGGGCGTCGTGTGCCGAATCACAGATGAGGATGGTCCGGTTCCGGGTTTCCAGACCATCGGGTCCTCCCCAGTAGAGGTAACAGGGAAGGGACTCGCGGGTGAGCTCGGCGTGGTAGTGGGGAGAGAAGACGTCCAGGTACCCGTCGCCGTCCCAGTCGGCAACGGCCAGGCCGATGGGGGTGAAGCCGGGAAGCCACTGGCTGTTCCAGAATCGGAAGCCCGCTTGCGAGCCCCAGAAGATGAGGCTCCCCGTGTCGTGGTGCCCGGCCGGCTTGTCGTAGTAGCTTCCCACCAGCAGGTCCAGGAAGCCGTCCTGGTTGAGGTCCGCCGTTTCCAGGCTGATGGGCATGGGGGAATCCAGGCCTCCCTGCCGTTTCACGTCGAACCCTCCGGGACCGCCCCAGAAGACCCTGACCCGGTCCGCGAGACTGGAGTGGACGGTGACGTCGAGCCACCCGTCCCGGTTGAAATCGGCCACCAGGCATCCGGTGGACCGTCCCGGCGAGGGGATGGCGGTTCTGCGGCTGCCGTCGAACCCCCGTTTTGTCCCGTAGTGGATGACCAGTTCTTCGGAGGTCTCCGGGTCCCGGTCCTCGAATGCGCCCAGCACCAGGTCGAGGTAGCCGTCCCGGTCCAGATCGGCGACGTTGCTGGACCCAAGGTCAATTTCCCGCAGCGTCGTCCGGCGTTCCAAGTCGAAGCCCTCGGCGCTTCCCCACAGAATGTTGGCTCCCAGAATGGGTGAGGCCAGCGCCGCCGCGCCGCCATGGCCCGAGTTCAGGACCACCAGGTCGGCGTAACCGTCGGCATTCAGGTCGGCGCCGCTGGACTCGTATCCGCTCTGAAACGGGATTTCCCAGACCGACTCGGCGTCGAAGCCCTTGGGACCGCCCCAATAGACCTGAAGCGGCACCATCTCGTCCACCGTCCCCATGCGGCTGTTGGCGAAAGCGGCATGGGCCGGGACCAAATCGCGGGCGGGGATGACGACAACGTCAGTCGCCCCCACCGTCTCGGCGCCCTGGCCGGATTTCTCCAGGGTTCGCCCTCCGTTTCCCCAATAGATCCAGGAATCGGTGGTGAAGCTCTCGTCGCCCTGGTAGCGCGCCAGCGCCAGGTCGGCGTGGCCGTCGGCGTTCAAGTCGCCGATGGCGGAAGCCGACGCGAACGGAGCCTGCAAATCGAGGCGCTCCTCCCTGGAGAAGCCGGACGGCCCGCCCCACAGCACCCGGACCAGGTTCATGTCGCGGCCGGCGCCGGCGATTTCACCACCGCCGGCCCGGGAGAGGGCCAGGTCCACCAGCACCAGGTCGGGCCATTCGTCACCGTCCAGCCGTCCCGAGGCCACGTGCGTCGCGGGAAACGCCGGGATGGAGACGGCCGTCTGAAACCGGCGGCCCTGATCCGCTACCGCCAGGTAGATCTCGTCTCTGCCCGTGCCCACCAGGAGGTCGGCGAGCGTGTCCCCGTTCACGTCGTCCGCCGCCAGGGAGATTCCTGCGGTTCCCGGAAGGACAATCCGCGTCGAATCGGGAGCCTCCGACTTTCCGCCGGCCGCCGACCAGAACAGTTGGACGCTTCCCTTGGCCAGGACCGCCACGTCCCGGCCTCCGTCCCCGTCCAGATCCGCTGCGACCAGGTCGATGCCGCCGGGGACCCCCAGGTCCAGCCGCCGCGCCAGCAGATAGCCCCGTTCGCTGCCCCAGAAGATGCGGACGATGTTGCCCTCCGGTTGTCCCGGCAGCCACGCCTCCCGGTTCAGGGTCACGATCTCGGGCCAGTCGTCCCGGTTCAGGTCGGCGACGGCCACGGCCTGCGCCCCGTAAACCGGAAGGACGCCGTTGCTCCTGGAGGCCGGCCAGCCGTCTTCGCCTCCCCAGATGATGGTCAGCAGCCTCCGCGGATTCTGAATTCCGCCGTGGTTGGGACAGAAGACCAAGTCGGTGTGGCCGTCCCGGTTCAGGTCGGCCGCGGCGATTCCCGTGCTCCCCTCCACCGCCAGCGGGGACTCGCGGAGGCTCCCGTCCGAATTCACCGAGACCAGGGTTCCCGGCAGGAATCCGGCGGTGTCGTGGGTGCTGTTGAAGACCAGGTCCAGGAACCCGTCCTGGTTCAGGTCGAAGCGGTGGATGGTGCGGATGGAGCCGTCCCGGCTCACGTAAAGGTTCTGTCCGGAAGCGTCGAGCCGTCCGTCGGCGAAGTCCTCGAACGAGTCTTCGACCCAGACGGTCTTGGTCTCCGCATGCAACGGGGAAAGTGCAAGAACCAGGGGGAGGAGGAATCGGAGTGATCTCATCGCGCGAGTATAGCAACTGCGGCGGCGATCGCAGATTCGGACGCTTGGTTGATTCGCGTCACTTCCGTCGGTCCAGCCAAGCGCGCAGGCACGCGGCTTCTTCGATCGCGGACGGGTCGAGTTGGGCTTGGTAGAGCCGGGAGCGAACGACGAAACGGTCCATGCCGTCCGGCGGCGTGTCCCGTTCAATGATCTCCTCCACCTTGCGCGCGAAGAAACGGCTCCAGTCGGGCCTCCGCCCGTCAAGGTCGGTGAAGCCATACTCCCTTGCCAGTCCCCAGCTAGAGAAGAGCCCGCCGCTCTTCCGCCCGACATGGGGGTCGGCGGCCAGAGCCGCCACCGCCCGGCCGACGAAGCACGGCGTCTCGGACTCGGCGAAATAGGGATCTTCCTCGATTCCGTCCCGCCAGTTCGCCTCGGTGACGCCCAAGGCCTCCAGCACCGCCTCGGAACGGAGAAAGCCCGGCGTGATTGCCAGAGCAGTCACGCCATGGGCGTGCAGGTCGGCGGCCATGGCGTAGGCGAGCCGGATCACGGCGTTCTTGGCCAGGTCGTAGAAGAGGTTTCCCCGGTAGCCATGCGTATCGCCGTCGGTCACCTCGACGATGAGCCCGGCATTGCGCTCGACCATCAGCGGCGCACCGTGACGGCTCGTGATGATGTGACTGAGGACGGCGCGCTCGAGCAACTCCACGCCCCGGGCCGTGGAGAGGGTCCAGAACGGCGATCCCCACTCCGTCAGCGCATCGCCGCCCCAGATGTCGTTGACCAGGACGTCGAGCCGGTCCTGTTCGTCGCGGATCCGGGCGAAGAGTCGCTGGACCTCCGACTCAACGGTGTGGTCGGTGCGGACGGCGATGCCCCGGCCACCCTCCGCGGTGACCATCTCCGCCGTCTCCTCGATGGTCTCGGGCCGCCCCGGGGTGGCGGGCCGGCCCCGAACGCTGCGGCCGGTGCAGTACACGGTGGCCCCCGCCGCCCCCAGCATGCGGGCGATGCCCCGGCCGGCGCCGCGCGTCGCGCCGGCGACGACTGCCACCCGGTCGAGCAGCGGCTGGTTCGGCATGGTCAAAATCTTGGTCAACCCCCGGCCATGGCGCCGACGACCATAAACGCCTCACGGCCCGTCGCCACTTCTTCCGGCAACAGTGCGTCCGGCGGCTCGTGCGACAGATCCTGTCCGCAGGCAAAGAACCGGAGATAGGCCCGGCGGCGTCGCGTCGCGTGGTCCCGGATCGTGCCGCGCAGGACGGGGTAGTCTGCCTCCAGCGCGTCGAGCACGGCGCGTTGGGTCGCAGGCACCTCGAGATCGACCGTCACCTCTCGGCCGGTGCGGGCCAGCACCCTCAATGTCTCGGGCAAGACGACGCGGATCATGGTTCAGGGGAGCGTCTGGACCTCGACGGAGAAAACCGCCGGGAGGTCGCGCACGATGGGCATCCAGCGATCCCCGGCGTCGGCGGAGACGTAGACCTGACCGCCGGTGGTGCCGAAATAGACGCCGCACGGGTCGAGCCTGTCGACGGTCATGGCGTCGCGCAGGATGTTGACGTAGCAGTCGCGCTGGGGCAGCCCGTCGGTCAGCGCCTCCCAGTCGTCTCCGCCGGTCCGGCTGCGGTAGACGCGCAGGCGTCCGTCCGGCGGATAGTGCTGGGAGTCGCTCTTGATGGGAACCACGTAGACCGTGTCCGGCTCGTGGGCATGCACCTCGATTGGGAAGCCGAAGTCGGACGGCAGGTTTCCGCTGATCTCGCGCCACGACTCGCCCGCGTCGTCGCTTCTCATGACGTCCCAGTGCTTCTGCATGAACAAGACCTCGGGCCGCGCCGGGTGCATCGCAATGCGGTGGACGCAGTGGCCGACCTCGGCTTCGGGGTCGGGAAGAATTCCCTCGGAATTCAGCCCGCGGTTCACCGGCTTCCACGTCGCGCCGGAGTCGTCGCTCCGGAACGCCCCGGCGGCGGAGATGGCGGTGTAGATCCGCGCCGGGTCGCGCGGGTCCAGGAGGATGGTGTGGAGGCAGAGCCCGCCCGCGCCCGGCTGCCACGCCGGTCCGGTCGGATGACGGCGCAGTCCCGACAACTCCCGCCACGACCGTCCGCCGTCGGTCGAGCGGAACAGCGCGGCGTCCTCGACGCCGGCAAACAATGTGCCGGGATCCGACGGCGACGGCTCCAAGTGCCAGACGCGCTTGAACTCCCAAGGATGCGGCGTGCCGTCGTACCAGAGATGCGTGCCCGGATCCCCCTCGTACGCGAACTCGTTCCCGGCCGGGTTCCACGACCGTCCGCCGTCGTCGGAACGCTGGATGACCTGACCGAACCAGTCGGTGTGCTGGGCTGCATAAATACGGTTGGGATCGGCCGGCGATCCCTTGACATGGAAGACCTCCCAGCCGCCGAAGTGCGGACCGGCGACCTCCCATTGCTTCCGTGCCGCGTCCGCCGTCAGAACGAACGCCCCCTTGCGCGTGCCGACCAGCACCCTGACACTGCTCATCGATGACTCTGTCTTTCCGGTGACGCGTACTCCATGCAGTCCGCCGGTCAGTCTACGATACTGCCGAAAAGGCGGGCAAACATGGTGTGAGGCCCGCACGAGAGGAGGGGACTGTCCCCTCTTCCAGAGGAGGGGGCTGTCCCCTTTTCCCGTCCCCTTTTCCCAATCGGTCCCCTACAATGAAAGGCAAGTGGAGAGGCACGATGAGTTGTCTTCACTTCATTGAATCGGTTGATCGGGTAAGTGGTTCCAGGAGGAAGAATTATGGGCGTACTTTCAGTGGTCGGAATCGCAGTGGCGTGTTTCCTGCTTTACAAGATCAAGGAAAGTCTGGAGAGGCTGGACGGGCGGGTGTCGAGAATTGAGGAACACCTTGTTGACTAGGAAGGCCGAGCTGCGAACGTCCGATCGCCAATGTGCACAATGGGTGGCCTGGAGGGACGCATGAGACTCAAGGACAAGGTGGCGCTGGTGACGGGGTCTTCCGGGGGACTGGGCACGGGCATCTGCCGGGCCTTCGCCGCGGAGGGCGCCGACTGCGTCGTGAACTATCACAGCGACCGGGCGGGGGGGCAGGAGACGGCCGAACTGGTGGAGAGCCTCGGCAGGAATAGCCTGCTGGTCCAGGCCGACATCTCCCGGGAGGACCAGGTGCAGGACATGGTGGACGCGGCGCTGGAGCGCTTCGGACGCCTGGACATCGTGGTAGCCAATGCCGGTTATGGCATGGCCAAGCCGCTGCTGGAAACCCGGGTGGAGGAGTTCGAGAAGCTGGTGCGGACCAACCTCATCGGGACCTACCTGACCGTCCGCATCGGCGCGCAGGCCATGAAGCCGCAAGGGGGCGGCAAGATCATCACCATGTCGTCCATCCACGGACTGGGCGGGACCCACTACTGTTCCCTTTACGAAGCCACCAAGGCGGGCATCCTCAACTTCACGCGCGGCGCCGCCTTCGATCTGGGTGACTTCGGCATCCAGATCAATTGCATCGCCCCGGGGGCCGTTCCCGTGCCCAAAGACCCGCCTCCGGACAAGGACGGTCCGCTGTATGCCGCCTGGATGCAGTACACGCCCCTCTCCCGTTTCGGAACGCCGGCGGACGTTGCGGCCGCGGCGGTCTTTCTGGCCTCGAGTGACAGCGACTGGATCACAGGGCAGGTGATCCAGGTGGACGGCGGCATTTCAGCCGGACACCTCATCCCCTCCTTCAAGTATTACGGCGCCAAGCCTCGCATGGACTGACCCGTTACGACTGGCGGCGCACCGTGATGTTTCGGACCGCGGTCGGCGTCTGAAAGACGGCGATCAAATCGGCGGCAAGGATGCCGCCGCTCCTCGTTACGACTGGCGGCGCGCCACCACCTTGCGGACCAGCTCATCTCCCGCCACGCCGGCCAGGATGACCCCCCCGATGATGGCGAACTCCAGTTGAGTGGGAATCCCCAGGAAATTGATGGCGTTGTAGAGGACCCGCATGACCGCGGCTCCCAGCACCACGCCCAGGATCGAACCCTCGCCTCCCCGCAGGCTGCATCCCCCCAGGACCGCCGCCGCGATGGCGTAGAGCTCGTAGAAGTTGCCGTGCCCCGACGGCTGAATGGAGTTGATGTCCAGGGCGAAGAGAATGCCTCCGATTCCCGCCATGAGGGAGCAGATCACATAGGCCAGGATCACCATGCGGTCGGTGTCGATCCCGCTGTAGCGGGCGGCCTCCCGGTTCCGGCCCAGGGCCAGGAGGTAGCGGCCGTAGATGGTGTGATTCAGGAAGAGCCCCGCCAGCAACGCCAGCGCGATCATGATCAGGAAAGGAGCCGGGATCAGGATCCGGGAGAGGGGTTGGATGTCTCCGAACCGGACCGCGGCGCCGGCCAGAACCAGCAGGGCGCCCGCCGCCGGACCCAGCCAGAGTGACTTCGCCGCCGGGGGATCGCCTTCGGTGCGCTTCCGGATTCTTCGCACCAGGGTCCAGATCAGAACGGCCGCTCCCGCCGCGGCGGCCAGAACCGCCAGCGTGACCGGTTTGCCGGTGGCCAACAGCTTGAGTTCCTGGAATCCGGTACCGAATCCCTGAGTCTGGTCCGCCGTCAGGTAGCGCGCGTATCCGCGGTACAGAAGCAGCCCGCAGAGGGTGACCACGAAGGGTTGGAGCCGCAGCCGGGTGACCAGGAGTCCGTGAGCCAGGCCGACCAGAAGGCTGACGGCGAGAACCGCCCCCAAAGCCCCGGCGGCTCCCATGCCCTGGTTGACGAGAAGCATAGGAAGCAGGCACCCCACCAGGCCCACCAGGGAGCCGATGGAGAGGTCGATTCCGCCCGTGATGATGACGAAGGCCACGCCGATGCTCAGGATCCCGAACAACGAGGTCCAACGGATGATGTTCTGCAGGTTGTAAGGCGTCAGGAAGTCGGGATTCATCAGTGCGCTGAAGGCGCACACCGCCAGCAACAGGAGCAGGATGCCCCGCGATTTGTTCATGCCGCTTCCTCCGCCGACGTGGCCAGGCGGGCAACCGCTTCTTCCGTGAGCTCTTCCCGAGACAGCTCTCCGCTGATCCGCCCTTCGTGCATCACCAGGACCCGCCGCGAGAGTCTCAGGATCTCCTCCATCTCGCTGCTGGCGAAGAGGATGGCGGTCCCTTCCTCGGAAAGCGCTTCGATCAGGTGATAGATCTCCTGCTTGGAGCCGACGTCGATCCCGCGGGTGGGCTCGTCCAGAAGCAGCACCTTCGGTTTCAGTGAGAGCCACTTGGCCAGGACCACCTTCTGCTGGTTTCCGCCCGAGAGGTGCTCGGTGGCGGCTTCGGCGCCGGGCGTGCGGATGCCGAGCCTGGCGATCATCGCGGCCGTCTGGCGCCGGTGAAGACGCCGGTTGATGAAGCCGCCCCGGAGCCGATAGTGTCTCAGGGAGGCCAGCGAGACGTTCTCCTCCACACCCATTCGCAGGATCAGGCCTTGTTGTTTCCGGTCCTCGGGGACCAGGGCGATGCCGTTTTTGATCCCCTCGATGGGGTTGGAGATCCGGGCAGCGGCCCCGTCGATCCGAACGCTGCCGCCCAATGCCGGCTCGGTACCGAAGAGGGCGCCCAGCAGCGCGCTGCGGCCCGATCCCAATAATCCGGCCAAGCCGACGATCTCCCCGGCTCCCACCTCCAGGTCGAGACGGTGCCCGGGATAGTCCCTGGTCCGCAGGTCCCGAACCTCCATGCGGACCGGCCCCTGCCGGCTGGGGACCCGCCCATAGAAGCTGGAGATGTCCCGGCCTACCATGAGCCGCACCATGCGGTCGTGATCGATTTCGTCTCTGGCCAGCTCGCCGGCGTTGGCGCCGTCGCGCAGCACCAGGACCCGGTCGGCCAGCTCCTTCACCTCGCCCAGCCGGTGAGAGATGTAGATCACCGCCACCCCTTCGGCACGAAGCTCCCGAACGGTTCGGAACAGGTTCCGGGTCTCGCCCTGGGAGAGGCTCGACGTCGGTTCGTCCATGATGAGGACCCGGGAGCGCGCCGCCAGCGCCCGGGCGATCTCCACCAGTTGGCGCTGGCCCATGGAGAGCCGCGCGACCTTGGTGGACGGTGAGCAGTCGAGCCCGATCCGTTCCAGAATCGGTCTCGCCGCCCGCGCCAGCCGGCGATGGTTGAGGATCCCGAAGCGATGGGGTTCGCGGCCCAGGAAGATGTTGGCCGTCACGTCCAGATTGTCCGAGAGGTTCAGTTCCTGGTGGATAAGGATCACGCCCAGGCCGGTGGCGGTCTGGACCGACTCCATCCGGACGGAAGATTCATCCATGAAGATCCGTCCCGAGTCGGGGGATTCCTCGCCCGCCAGGATCTTGACCAGCGTGCTCTTGCCGGCTCCGTTCTCGCCCACCAGGGCCAGGATCTCTCCGGCGTGGACCTGGAGGTCCGCACGGTCCAGGGCCAGTGCGCCCGGAAATCGTTTGCTGATATTCCGGGCTTCGAGGACCGGTGCCGCCATGGAATTGTTTCGCCGCGGGGCGGGGAATTGTGCCGGAATCAGGGCGTAGCGCCCTTGGCCTCCGCCATCTTGCGGTTCAGATCGTCCCAGAACTCCCGGACGTTGTCCGCACGGATTGTCTGGGCCGGGATATCCAGAAACCCATTCTCGGGAAGGACGCTGCGGTCTCCCCGGGCCAGGCCCGCCAGGATCCGCACCGATTCGTAACCGTACTGGTACGGCTGCTGGACCACGGTGCCGTAGACCCGGCCGTCCAGGATGCCCTGCAAGGTGGCGTCGGCCTCGTCGAAGCCCACCAGGTGGATTCCGTCCACCCCGGCCTGCTGCAGAGCCACCAGGCAGGCGGGCGGGTTGTAGGCGAAGAGTCCCACCATGCAGCCCAGATCGGGATAGCGGGCGATGGCGTCCTCGCAGTTGGCCTTGGCCTTGGCCTGGTCGAACTGGTCGGTACGGGTGTCCAAAATGGTGTAGCGCTCCCCTTTCAGAAGCTCATTCGGGGGATCGACGGCACCCATGGTCTCTCCCGGACGGTCCAGCAACTCGTCGATGACCCCCTGCCTTCTCTGGGAGGCGTTGAGCTGTTCCAACCGGCCGACGAAAAGCATCACCGAGCCTCCTTCGGGCATGGCTTCCTTGACCAGCTTCCCCACCAGGCGGCCCGCCCGGTAGTTGTCCATCCCCACGTAGCAGAGCCGCCGGGTTCGCGGCGCGTCCGAGTCGTGGGTGATGACGGTGGTGTGGTCGCACGCTTCGTTGACCAGGTCCTCCTGGTTGTCCGGGTCGATGGGGCTGATGGCCATGCCGTCGATGCCCCGGGCCAGCAGGTCCTCCACGATCCGTTTCTGGTCCAGAACCCCTTCCACCGGCATCCGCACGTCCACATCCACGTCCAGGTCCCGGCCCGCCTTGAGCGCGCCGGCTTCGGCGATGGTCCAGAAGGAGGCGACCCCGTTGGTCACGTAAGCGAGTCTGGGCTTCTGAGAGCCCGGCTCCGAGCCGCTGCAACCTGCTGCGGGGAGCAGGCAGAGCATGGCGAGCATTATCTGGTGGCGCATCGGCGTTTTTCCCCTTCGGGTGCGTGCCGGGCACTCTACAAGATTGGAACGGCGGTTTCCAACCGCCGAAAAGGAGCGGCGGCTTCCAGCCGCCGTCGAGGAACGGCGGTTTCCTAACCGCCGGCTTGCGGAGTGAGTTGGCACAACTGAAGTGGGAGCGACCGGAGATCGCCCGTCCGGGGGGAGATTGGAAATCGCCTCTCCGAGAGACCGTTCCTCTTTTCTCTCCGCTGTGTTGTACTGACACGGAGCCAAGTTGCGAAGAGGAGATTTGCCATGAATAAACGACTCGGACTCGTGCCGTTGGCCTGGGTCCTGGCATCGGGTCCGGCCGCGGCAGGTGCAGAGAAGGCGTGGGTGACCCACACTACCTTCGAGGATTTCTCGGCGGGCCGTCTGGGCGACAGCGGGGTCAACCTCTACGCGACCCGCTCCGGGACGCTCGAGATGATCCACCGTTGGGACCTGAACAACGACGGCTACATGGACATCCTGCTGGGGCAGGACCACGACGTTCTGGAAAACGCCGACATCCTGGTTTATTGGGGCCGAACCGGGGGCCCCGAATCCATCCTGCCTGATCTGCCGGACCACCAGCCGTTGGCCCGCCTGCTGCGGCAAATCCGGCTCCGTGAAAAAGGGGTGACCCGGTTGCACAGTCCGGGAGGAGGCCGGTCCATCGTGGTGGACCTGAACCAGGACCTTTACCCGGAACTCGTCTTCTGCAACTTCATCCACAACTACTCGGAGGACATGGCGGCCCTCATCTACTGGGGCGGCCCCAACGGCTACCAGCCGGAGCACCGGACCGAACTGCCCACGATTCTGGCCGGAGGTGTGGCCGCCGGGGACTTCAACGGCGACGGGTTCGTTGACCTGGCCTTTTCAAATCGGGGCATCGAAGCGGGCGAGCGATTCGGCTTCGACCGGCACCTGGAGTCGTACGTCTACTGGAACGGTCCCCGGGGGTTCGATACCTCGCGGCGCAGCGTCGTGGCGACGGTCAGCGCCGCCGACTGCGCGGCGGGAGACCTGGACGGGGACGGTTACGCGGACCTGGTCTTCGTCAACAACAATTCCCGTCACAAGAGTGTCTACCTCTACCGTGGAACGCCGGAGGGCATCAGTGCCGAACGTGACGAGTGGATGGGGGGCGACCCCGTCGGAGCGCACTTGGCGGACCTGGACCAGGATGGCCACCTGGATCTGGCTCTGAACCACAAGGATGATCGGGTCGTTCTTCACCGGGGGAGCAAACGGGGACCGGCCCGGGAGCCGTGGATCGAACTGCCGTCCCAGGGAGCCAAGCAGACCCGGACAGGCGACCTGAACCGGGACGAACTTCCCGAGCTGGTGTTGCCCAACGGTGGAGGCGCCTCTTCCTACGTCTACTGGAACGGCCGCCAGGGGTTCTCGGCCGAGAAGCGGAGCGAGTTGCCGACGCTGGCGGCGACGGATGCGGTGTTGGCCGACTACGACCGGGACGGGTGGGTCGACCTGGTGTTCTCCAATGAATACGGTCACGGCACCTACGATGTGAACTCCTACGTCTATTGGAACGGTCCCGACGGATTTGATGCGGCGCACCGGAAAGAACTCCAGGGATTCGGTCCCGTGAGCGCCAGTGGCGGTGACCTGAACCGGGACGGACACATGGACCTGGTGCTCATCAACCGCTCCAGCGGCACCCACGGCCCCATCGACTCCCTCATCTACTGGGGCAACCCCAGACACCACTACTCAATCGCCTCCGTGACCGCGATCCAGGGGACGGGAGGGCTCATGGCCAAGGCCGACCTGAATCAGGACGGCTGGGTGGACCTGGTTTTTCCCAAGGGCTGGATCTACTGGGGAGGTCCCGGCGGCTACCGCACGGATCGGAGGGCGGAACTCGAGACGGGAGGCTATTCCGTCGTCACGGCGGACCTGAATCGGGACGGTCACCTGGATCTGGTGGTCGGCGCCGGGTCGGCGGACTCCCACACGCCCGATTCCACTGGGCTCATTCGGTGGGGCGGGGAAGGAGGTTTCCACCCGGACCGCAGCACCCGGTTGCCGCTTCGAGTCCGGCGTCCCATGGTGAGCTCGCTGGCCGATTTCAACCGCGACGGCTTCCTGGATCTGGTCTTCACCGACGTGGACGCCCCCAACACGGAGATCTTCTGGGGCGATGAATCGGGGAACTACGACGTGGAGCGCCGCCAGCATCTGAAGGTCCACTCGGCGTCCACCGCCGAGATTGCGGACCTCAATGCCGATGGCTGGCTGGACCTGATCCTGGGAGCGGTCTACGACCCGGAGCGGTTCGGCCGGCCCATGCGCAAGACCACGCTGCTCTGGGGAGGTTCCGACGGATTCTCGAACCGGAAGTCTCTGGTGCTGGAAGCGTTCGAATCGGAAGAGCAGGCCGTGGCGGACCTGAACCGGGACGGGTATCTGGACATCGTGATGACCAACTACCACGGGTACACGACGCGCTCGCTACCGGTCCTCATCTACTGGGGAGGTCCGGACGGAAGCTACAGCGAGTCGCGGCGGGCCACGCTTCCCGGCGAATCCACCCTGGCGCTCTCCGTGGCCGATCTGAATCAGGACGGTTGGATGGAACTGATCGTGGTCAACCACGTGGAGCGGGGCGATCACGCCGTGGGCACCAACATCTTCTGGGGGGGAGAGGAGGGGTATTCCTACTCCCGCCGCGACTGGATCCAGAGTTTCGGTCCCCACTTCAGCACCAGCCACGACGTGGGCAACATCTATCACCGGCGCCTGGAGGAGGAGTACTTCTCGGCGCCGCTGGAGATCCGGGAAGGAATGCGTCCCGGGCGGCTCGAGTGGACAGCCCGAACGCCGCACGGAACCGCGGTCCGCTTTCAGATCCGGAGCGCGGTTTCGGCTGAAGCCCTGGAGCAGGCGGACTGGAAGGGGACTGGCGGGCCCGAATCCTATTTCGACAAGCCGGGTTCCGAGATCCGGGTCGGAGAAGGGGACCGGTGGCTCCAGTACCGGGTGCTGTTCACCACGCCGGACGGAGGCAGCACGGCCGTTCTGGAGGAGGTTCGCCTGCTGGCGGAATAGCGGGCTGCTGGGAAGACGCGATCCGGCGGCCTCCCCTCGTGTCCTGAGATTCGCCTACTTGGCGCCCGACCCCTCCCGCTTGGCCGCCTTCATCGCGGACACCTTGATGTCGTCCTCGGAGAACTCGCCGGTCACCTCGGCCCGGAAGTTCTCCCTGACCTTGGCGGCTTCCAGCAATTTCAGGGCCTGTTCGTCTCCCGCCGGGTCGAACTTGAGGAACCGGCCTTCCAGGATCAGGCCGAAGCCGCTGGCCTTGCAACTCTCCATCAAGGCGCAGGCGACCGTGTGTTTGGCCGTCTTCTCGGCGTTGGCCGCAACCCGGGCGCCGCAGGCCGCGTCCATGACCACTCCGGTCTTGGTGTCCGGACCGGCGAGGACCAGCATCGAGCCGGCCGCGAGGAGGCAGGAAAAACGGATCAGGTGCGCTTGCTTCATATTGGATCCCTCATGACATCGTTGGGTGTTGCTGCCTGTCCGGATATTGAAACATAGCCGCCACGGCTCTGCACGATGGTTGCCCGTCCGGGCCCGTCGCTTCATGATAGGGGCCGATTTCGGGGGTGAGCCAATGAGGAAACCATGTTGAGAATTCGAATTCGCACGATCTGGATCGGGGGATGGATCGTTCTTTCCTTGTTCTCAGGGAATGGAGCCGCCCAGAGTCCGGGAAGCCTGGTGCTCACACCGGGAGTCCGCCACCTCTTCCTGGACGACTACCTCCTGGGGAATCTCTACCGGGTTCGGCGGGTCATCCACCAGCCTCACCGGTACGAGGGGAGTCCGGTGGTCCGGGCGGACCAGCCCTGGGAGATTCGGCCGGGCCGATACGCCGCTCCCGGGACGACTCCGGTGGAGAGCCGGGCGATCCAGGTCACCAGCGTCCCGTCCTGGGACCCTGGCGAGAAGGTCTGGAAGATGTGGTACCACGGAGGTCCGGGGAAAACCGCGTTCGCACGCTCTCGGGAGGGCATCGTCTGGGAAAAGCCGGCGTTGGGGGTAAAGGATTTCCGGGGCTCCCGGGAGAACAACCTGGTGGCGGTTCGGGGAGAGCCGGACGCCCTCGTCCAGCATGTCATCCTGGATCCGCAAGGGACCGGTGATCGCCGATACAAGGGGCTGCTGGGACCGAGAGACCGCCGGCCAGTCGTCTCCGCCGACGGCTACGTGTTCACCAAACTGGACGTGCCTCCCATTCCGAGCCAGGACACGTCCCAACTGACCTACGACGAACTGGGCAAACAGTACATTCTGACCGTCAAGCATCGGGGTCCTTTCGGCCGGTCGATCTACCTCACGCTGAGCCGGGATTTCGAGCAATGGACCGATCCCCAGCTCATTTTCCATGCCGATACCCTGGATCAGAAGCTGGGCGTAGAACGCATCCGGGAACACTTGGTCGACCCCCGGCTCTACACCCCCGAGTTCCATCAGCCGGAGAATTACAACGTCGAGATCTACAAGATGCCCATCTTCCCCTACGAGGGCGTCTACATCGGCCTGCCCAACTATTTCGAGTCCAGCGGGCTCACTCCTCCCCACCACAATAACCAGGACGGCGTCAATTCGGCCAAGCTGGCCACCAGCCGCGACCTGCTCAACTGGGTGCCGGTGGGCACCCGCGAGTCTTTTCTGCCGGTCTCCAGGCTGGGTGAGGGACGGATCGACACTGCCCAGGTCCTCCCGGTGTCTCGGCCCATCATCAAGAAGGACGAGCTCTGGTTCTATTACAGCGGGGTGGACGTCCGGTACCCGGCCAATGGCGCCTTTCAGGCCGCCATTCACCTGGCCCGTCTCCGCCGCGACGGGTTCGTCTCGTTCTGGGCCGACGAAAAGGGAGGGTTCGTCGAGACCCGAGCCCTGCGTTTCGGCGGGACCCGGCTCTGGCTCAATGCGGACGCCTCCGGGGGCGAAATCCGGGTGGAAGTCAGAAATCCCAAGGGCCGCAAGGCTCTGGACGGTTGGAGCCGCGATGCTTCGAAGCCGCTGACCACAGACCAGTTGAAGGTACGGATGGAGTGGGAGGGGAAAGGCAGTCTGGAGTCCCTCAGCGGGCAGAGGGTCCGCTTCCGAATCCATCTCAAGAACGCCCACCTCTATTCTTTTTGGTTTGAGTAAGGAAGGTTCCGGGAGATGACTCCTGAGGATCGCGCCGTCGACGCGGTGGACGCCCTGGGTGAGGAGTACCTGCGGTTTCTGGCGGACTTGGTCCGATGTCCCACGCTGCTGGGGCAGGAGGCGGAATGCCAGGAATTGATCTGCCGGCGGCTCGTCGACCTGGGTCTGGAAACCCGGAAATGGGAACCGGACCCCGATTTGTTGGAGTCGCACCCCGATTTCGTACCCGTGGAGCGGGATTATGCCGGCCGGCCCAATGTCGCCGGCGTTCTTGTTCCCTCGGGAAGCGGCGGGCGGAGCCTGGTCCTGAACGGGCACGTGGACGTGGTGCCGCTCGGACCGCTCCACTGGTGGAGCGTCGATCCCTGGGGAGCGGAGGGTCGGGACGGCCGGATGTACGGCCGCGGCGCTCTGGACATGAAGAGCGGGCTGGTGGCGGCCCTGCTGGCGGTGGCGGCGGTCCGGGAGTCGGGCGCCCGGCTGCGGGGACCGGTCCGGGTCGAGAGCGTCATTGAGGAGGAGTGTACGGGCAACGGAATGCTGGCGAGCCGACTGGATTCGGGGCCGGTCGACGGCGCCGTCCTGACCGAGCCCACGGGGCTTCAGGTTTGGACGGCCACCCTGGGCGTGCTCTGGTTCGAGGTCTGTGTACGGGGTCGGCCAGCGTACGTGGGAGAACCCGGACGCCAGGTGAACGCGGTCGAGAAGGCGGCGTCCCTGATCCACCGCCTCAAGCCGGCGGTCGTGGAAGCATTGAATCGGGACTTCCGGCATCCGTCCTATGGTCACCGTCCCCGGCCCCTCAGCCTCAACGTCGGACGGATCGAGGGAGGGGACTGGCCTTCCAACGTGGCTCTCGAATGCCGGTTCAACTGCCGCATGTCGTTTCCCATCCACTGGCCGCCGGAGCGGGCCCAGGAATTCGCCGAGGATCAGGTCCGCCGTGCGGCGGCGACCGATCCCTGGCTGGTTCGGAACCCGCCCCGGATCCGCTACAACGGGTTTCGAGCCCGAGGCTGGGTCGCGCCTGAAATAGCCGGGCGTGACAGTCTGGTCGACTTGTTGGAGGAGTGTCACCGGGGCGTCACCGGCAGGGAACTGGATTGGGATGGCTTTCCCGGCACTGCCGACGCCCGTTACTTCAAGGCCGCGTTGGGGGAGCAGTCCATCTACTATGGACCGAAGGGAGGAAACCTCCATGCGCCCGACGAGTACGTGGAACTGGAGTCGGTCCTGGAGGCCGCCCGCGTGCTATCGCGGCTGGTGATCAGGTGGTGTGGTTGAAATGGAAGCCAATAACGAAAGCGTGGTGTTGATCACCGGGGCCAGCCGCGGGATCGGGGTCGGATTGGCGGAAGGGTTCGCGGTCCCGGGAGCCCGCTTGGCGCTGACGGCCCGCCAGCGGACGTCGCTTCAGGAGACCTGCCACAGGGTCGAGGCTCTCGGAGCTCACGCGCTACCCTTGGCGTTGGACGTGCGGCGGCTGGAGGACATGCCGGCTGTCGTCGATCAGGTGGAGGAAGAGCTGGGTCCGATTCGGGTTCTGGTCAACAATGCCGGAGTCAACATCCCCCGTCCGGCCGAGCAGGTCACCGAGAAGCAGTGGGACGAGATTCTGGACGCCAACCTCAAGGGGGCCTTCTTTCTCTCGCAGGAGGTGGGACGCCGGATGATCCCCCGGAGAGGCGGAACCATCGTCAACGTGGCTTCTGCGGCCGGGCTGGTGGCCCGCGAGGAAAGAGCGGCATACGGCTCCAGCAAGGCGGGGATGATCATGTTGACCCGGGTGCTGGCTCTGGAATGGGCCCGGCACGGCATCACCGTCAACGCCGTCGCACCCACCTTCGTGGAAACCGAACTGGCGGCGCAGACTCTGGATCGTCCCGGCATGCGCGAGAAGATCCTGGGACAGATTCCGCTACGGCGGCTGGCGACGGTGGAAGATGTCGCCGCTTCGGTGCTCTTCCTGGCGTCACCACAGGCGAGCTTCCTGACGGGGGTGGTCATCCCCGTGGATGGTGGCGCGACGCTGCGCTGAAGAGGGGGACAGGAATGTCCCCCCTCCGGAGAGGCCCGAGATGAGGGTGTCCACGTGCATGGTGAATTCCAGGGCGTTGTGGATCAGGCGGCCTCGAGTGGAAGGGCCGTCGGTGGGGGGCCAGTAGCCGTCCCGGTGCTGCTGCCGGACGAACCAGTCGCCCATGCGGTAGGTCCAGGCCTCATAACGGGGATCTCCGGTGACGAGGTAGAGCAAGGAACTGCCCCAGCCGCTCTTGCACACCGGGTCGTAGTTGAACTGCCCGTCAGTGGCGGCCATGGAGAAGTCCTGGTAGAGACGGGCCAATGCCAGGTACTCCGGATCGGGGTCGGCCAGATAGAGGCGGCACAGGAACCCGGCGGCGATCCCACCCACGGTCCAGCGCTGGAGCCGGGCGATACGATTCTCCACCACGAACCAGAAGGCTTGCTCGGGGTGAAACTCACGGTTGGGCGTTTGGCGGGCGCGGGACCAGTCGTAGTAGAAGCGGTTGGGAAGCTCGTCCTGGGCGTCGTAGATCCGTCGCAGGAAACTCGCCACCGACCGCGCCGCCGCCAGATTTCCCGTTGCCAGGCAGGCGAAGCCGCCTCCGGCAGTGTAGGGGATACTCTGATCGTCGCTCTTGGAGCCGTCCTCGCGGCGGTCGTTGGCGAAAGCGCCTGAAGCCGGGTCCTGCCAACGCAGGAGCGCCGGCATGAGACCATGGGAAAGGTCGTATTGACCCGCCATCTGTGCGCCGACGATCAGAGCCGAGTCCCGGTAGGCCCACGCGTCGTTGATCTTCCGGCAGGGTCCGCCGATGCGGCCGTCCGGTTGGAGCATGTGCTTTCGGATCCAACCGCACAGGCGGCTCGCCGCCTCCGTCTCCCCCACCAGGCTGAAGGTCCAGGGGCCGCGGTAGAAGAAGTACCCTTCGCTCGTGTCGCCGATGGACCCGTCGGGATTCGTCTGATCCAGCAGCCATTCGGTCGCTCGCGCACGGACCTGCCGATAGAGCGCCAGGCGTTCTCTCTTTTCCGCCGCCGTCAACTCGCTTCCGGTGGACTGCATTCGGTTGGCGATTCTACCAGCCGGTCCGGTGGACTGCCGGGTCCGCTCGATCCGCAGGCAGCCGCAACAGGGAAGCAGAGAAACTCGGCGTCATGGCCGGGGAGTAGTCTTTACTGGGGACGGGGAGTCCGCCGGGACTCATGAACGAAATGACGAAAAGGCTTCTGATCGTAGCGCCGGTCGCGTTTGTCATCCTCCTGGCCCTGTCTTTGTTGCCCGTGGACCAGGACTACCTGTCGTCCCGGCAGTTGGACGCAACCTGGCTGGCGTTGCTGCCGCCGCTGGTGGCCATCGTCTCGGTTCTCATCACCCGCTGGCTGGTTCCTTCCCTCATCTTCGGAATCGCCAGCGCCGCCGTGATTCATGCCTGGCCCTCGCCCGGCGCCATGGCCGAGTCGCTCTTCGTGAACTACTTCTGGGATTCGGTTCTCGACTCCTTCCACCTCTCCATCCTCGGCTTCACGGCGTCGCTGCTGGGCCTGGTCAGCGTCACCACCGCCAGCGGCGGACTCCAGGGAATGATCAACCTCATCCTGCGGCTGGCGCGCGGACGCCGCGGAGTATCGGTGGCGACGGTGGGCATGGGCTTCTCCATCTTTTTCGACGACTACGCCAATACGGCGATCGTGGGACCCACGGTCCGGCCGTTGTTCGATCGGCTGAAGCTGTCCCGCGCCAAGCTGGCCTACCTCATCGACTCGACCGCGGCTCCCATCGCCGGTCTCGCGTTGGTCTCGACCTGGATCGGGACCGAGGTCTCCTACCTCCAGGGCGCGGCCCGGGACCTGGGATTGGACGCCAGTGGATACGGCCTCTTCCTCTCGGCGATGGGGTACCGGTTCTATTGCATCTTCGCCCTGTTCCTGGTGATCGTGGTGGCGGCCACCGGCCGCGACTTCGGGCCCATGCTGAAGGTGGAGAGAAAGGCGCGGCGGGTGCCCGAGCCCTCCGGCCTTCAGTCCTCGGCGGAGTCACCGGAGATCGAGCCGCGCTGGTACAACGCCGTGGTGCCCATCGGCACGGTGCTGTTTCTCATCATGACCCAGATCTACTACTGGGGAAGCCAGGGTCCGGGGACCGACTTGACCTCCTTGTCGGGATGGAAGGATGTGTTCATCCGGGCCGCCGCGGCCCAGGACGGCGAGGCCCTTACGTTCGCCATGCTCTACGCGGGCGTCACCGGAGCCGCTCTGGCGATCCTGTTGCCGGCCCTGCAGGGCGTGATGACGGTGCGGGAGGGGCTTCTGGCGTGGGTCGGGGGTGTCCGGCATATTTCGGGGGCCCTGGTGGTGATCGTCTGCGCCTGGGCCCTTTCGGCCGGATGCCGCGACTTGGAGACGGCCCACTACGCCGTCGCCGTGTTGCGCCAGGGCGTGAGCGTCGAGTGGGTTCCGCTTGCGGTGTTCGTCACCGCCGGATTGGTCGCCTTCGCCACCGGGACCAGCTACGGGACCATGGCCATCATCATTCCCACCGCCGCCCAGTTGGGGTATGAATCGGGCGGTGAGGCGGTGATGATCCTGGCCATGGCCGCCGTCCTGGACGGCGCCATCTTCGGCGACCACTGCAGCCCCATCTCCGACACCACCGTCCTCTCTTCCATCTGCAGCGGATGCGAACACCTGGAGCACGTGCGCACCCAGATCCCATACGCTCTTCTCGGGGCGGTGGTGGCCGCCCTGGCCGGCTATGCCCTGGTGGGCGCCTGGGGAGCCGACCTCTGGGTCGGAATGGCCGCGGGCATGACGGGCATCCTCGTCCTGATTCACGTCGCGGGCCGGCGGGCCTGAGTTAATTTGAAGTTTTCGGAGCAGAGTCTGCATAACCTACGATCCGGAAGGAGAGGACTATCATCCCTTTCGTGAATGTGGAGTAGTCTATGGAAAGGGACAGTCTCGATTCCCGACGAGTCTATGGAAAGGGACAGTCTGGAGTATGGAAAGGGACAGTCTCGATTCCCGATGGAAAGGGACAGGCTCGATTCCCGGCGGGAAGCGAATCTACGGCATTCTCGAGTTCCGTTTCTTTACGATTGTGGGGGATCAGAGAAAGCATGTCTGGCACGGCCGCCGGGATTGGACCACCTCGACACTATCCTCGTTCAACCCAGCTTACCCAGGTCTCCCGAACCGTCAGAAAATAAGGGAGAGTCCAGGGTCTATTCGGTGGATCCTGTGATCTGGATGGTTCGGTGGCGCAGTGGCCCAATCGGCGGCCGGCGATCAGACAAGTCTACGGGACCAACGCGTGCGAGCGCTGCTCCCGAAGGGGAAACAACTATGCCGAATCCAACGGTATCCAAAGACGTCCTGGATTATCCATTAAGTGGTTTTATTACTTTGATTTAGGTCTATTCTGGTCCCGTTTCTCTTGCCCGTGACGTCCCTTGATTTCCAACTCCATCCCGTATATTATGTGGTAATGATTGAAGTAAAGAATACGACCGCTCCAGTCCAGAAAACTAAGCCGAAGGGTCGCCATCCTCACAAGGCGCTCTCCGCCGCATTCGTGCGCTCGGCCCCGGCGGGCAGACACTGCGACGGCAACGGACTCTACCTCTTCGTTCAGCCGAGCGGAGCCCGGAGCTGGGTCCAACGCCTCGTCATCCGGGGACGCCGCCGCGACTTCGGACTCGGCAGCGTTTCTCTGGTCACGCTCGCCGAGGCCCGCGAGAAGGCCCGGGCGAACCGCAAGCTGGCCCGCGAGGGGGGTGATCCGTTGGCCGAGAGACGCCGCGCCTGGAACATGCCGAGCTTTGCCGAAGCCGTCAGGCGGGTGGTGGAGCAGAAGCGGCCCGGCTGGCGCAATCCGAGGGTGGCTCAGGACTGGATGGTGAGCCTGGGGCGCTACGCCTTTCCTCACATCGGGAGGCTGCCGGTCTCGGAGGTGACGAGCGCGGACGTGATCGGGATTCTGGCTCCGATCTGGCACGAGAAGCCGCCCACCGCCCGGAAGCTGCGCCAGCGCATCCGCGCGGTCCTGGAGTGGGCCGTGGCGATGGAATTCAGGATCGACAACCCTTGCGACCGCGTCGGGTCGGTTCTCGGAACACAGGATGCCGTGGTGCGGCACATGCGGGCCTTGCCGCATCGGGAGGTGGCCCCGGCGGTCAGGAGGGTGCGGTCCTCGAACGCGGCGCCCGTGTCCATGCTGGCCTTCGAGTTCCTGGTGCTCACGGCGGCGAGGTGGGGCGAGGTGCGGTGGGCCGAGTGGTCGGAGATCGATCCGGCGCAAAGGACGTGGACGGTTCCCGGAACGCGCATGAAGTCCAAACGGGAGCACCGGGTGCCGCTGTGTGGCCGGGCGAAGGAGATTCTGGCCGAAACACAAACGATGGATGGTGGAACCGCCCGGCTGGTCTTCACCCGAAGGGGCGGAAAGCCGCTCGCCGAGGGGGCGCTGCGCCATCTGCTCCGCCGGAACGGGATCCCGGCCGTGCCGCACGGGTTCCGGTCGAGTTTCCGGGACTGGGCGGCGGAGGAGACGGATCATCCACGCGAGGTGGTGGAGGCGGCGCTGGCGCATGTGGTGAAGAACAAGGTCGAGGCGGCGTACCGGCGAACGGACCTGTTCGAGCGGCGGCGTGTGCTCATGGAGGACTGGGCGAGCTATCTGGCCGGCGGGAGTCGGCAACTGGTGTCCGGTCGGCGGCGTTGAGCCGCCGTGGTAGTCCCCCTGGCAGGCTTCGGGATCTGGCGTTCGAGTTGGCTTCCGGGAGGTCGGTATTGACCGCTGAAAAGTGGCGTGTCGTGCCCGTCCGGGAGTGTGAACGGGACATGCGGGGTGGATTCACAAAAAGCGGTCCCGGCGATTCACAAAGCCGCTTTCCCCGATCTTTTTTCCTTTCAGTCAGTTGCGGCCACATTCCCGGCTTCGGCGCGCCCGCACGGGGAAAGCGGAGGTGGAAGGGAGCGACCCCCCCTTTTTCCTGCCCGGTGCGGGCGCGGGGGCGTTGCGCCATTCACATTTGCGCCACACCCCCTGGGGGGGTCGCTCCCTTCAAAAATATCCCTGACGGGAAGGGCCAGATGGGTCGCATGAGCGCCCCTGATATCCACAAGGACCGGCTGGAGACTCTCAGGAGGCAGGCGGTGGAGATGCTCCGCGCCTGCCGCTGTCCGGACTGCGGCTGTCGGAGCTCCCGGAGAGACGGTTCCCGTTGCGGTGATCCCGGTGAGACTGCGGCTCGGCCACCCTCGTCACAACCCTGTGGGCCGGGTCGCTCTGGCGTTTCAGCTTCATGATGGGCCACGGCCAATCCGCACCCGACACGGGGGGTTTCCTCGTCTGGCCGGATTTCCATCTCGGAATCCCATACGCGATCAGCGTCCTGGCGATTCTTCTGGCTCACGAATCGGGGTAGACTCCAAGCCTTCTCGACGACCTCTTGCAGTACGGTGCTGACGTTGATGCTCACGCTGATCCTCAGGTGGGCGGTGCTGGCGGATTTGGTGAAGAACAAGATCGAGGCGGTGTACCGGCGCAAGGACCTGTTCGAGCGGCGGCGCGTGCTCATGGAGGACTGGGCAAGCTATCTGGCCGGCGAGAGCCGGCAACCGGCGTCAGTCCGGCTCCGTTGATCCGCCGTGGTGGTCCTCCGGGCAGGCTTCGCGATCTGGCGTTCGAGCCAGCGTCCGGGAACTCGAACTTGACCGCTGAATAGTGGGGTTCGGTGTCGATCCGGGAGTGTAAGGGAGACAAAGGGGGTAACTTACATCATGGGAGTCTGCCAGCTTACACACCCGATTTCTCCGATCTCTTTGTCGCTCATGCTGTTACGGCCACATTCCGGGCTTCGCCGCGCCCGCACGGGGAAAGCGGAGGTGGAAGGGAGCGACCCCCCCTT
>JAPPLF010000092.1 GCA_028874215.1 Acidobacteriota bacterium | reverse complement strand
ACTTCGGGAGAAGTCGTGCAGGCATGGCGCGAGGAGGTGGGTGTCCTGCCTCATGCGCGCGCGGTCACCTACATCAGCGAGATCTACACACTGGGCAACCCGGTCGAGGTCGCGCTGTCCCACCCGGATCCGGAACGCCTGGTCGAGATCGCATCTTCCACAGTCGATGGCCTGAGCAGGGTCGGAGGCGTCTTCGACATACGCTCTGATCACGCTCGCGGTATCCCAGAAGTTCAGGTGGGATTGCGTCCCGAAGCGCGCACCCTCGGCCTCACGCTTGATGATCTTGCCTGGCAGACGAGAGCCGCTTTCTTTGGCGTGGAGGCCGTGCGCGTGCAGCGAGGACGTGAAGAAGTTCGGGTTTATGTGCGACTACCCGAGGAGCAGCGCAACTCGATCACCGACGTAGAGCGATACTGGCTCCGTACGCCAGCCGGTGCCGACGTGCCGTTAAGCCGCGTGGCTTCGCTGAGTTCGGGCACATCGCCGCCGACCATCCGGCGCCAAGACGGCCAGCGCATCGTCACGGTTACCGCTGATGTGGATGCCAGCGTGATTTCCGCCGGGACCGCCAATGACATTCTGGAGAACACTATCCTCGCGGAACTCATCGACGAAAACCCGGAACTCACGTACACCTTCGGAGGTGAACAGCAGCAGCAGCTCGACTCTTTGGGCGGTCTCTTCCGCGGATTCGTGATCGCGTTGCTCATGATCTTCGCGCTGCTGGCCATTCCGCTGCGCTCCTACACCAAACCGTTCATCATCATGGCCATCATCCCGTTTGGGTTCATCGGCGTGATCCTGGGTCACTGGGTCCTGGGGGTAGCCTTGAGCGCGGAATCCTTTGTCGGGATATTCGGCCTCGCCGGCGTGGTGGTGAACGATTCCCTGGTGATGATCGATTTCATCGATCAGAAGCTCAGGGAAAACACTCCGGTGCGAACCGCGATCATCGAGGGTGCGAAGGGGCGATTTCGCCCGATCATGCTGACTTCCTTGACCACCTTCCTCGGCTTCACCCCCCTTATTCTCGAAGACGCCATTCAGGCGCAGTTCTTTGTTCCCTTCGCCGCCTCGATCGGCTGCGGCATCCTCTTCACCACGACAATCATCATGTTTCTGGTGCCGGCGCTTTCCTCGTTCCATCTGCGCCTGACCTCGACGCGGGGCTGACGGCCGGTGGGGAAAGTGGCGCGCGCACCGAGGCCACACCGGAAGAACTGGCCTGCGAGGTTCCCGGTTGACAGGGCGAGTGGGGGAGGAGCGCCCACCGGAAGATCGGCCCGGGCGTATTCCGACCGAAACTCAACGATGGGAGCTGCGAAGCGACGCGTTCTCGCCGGGATGCATCACCCGTCGAATGCCACACTACCGTGTCTGCAGGCCGCCAATTACCCCCGAAGAGGCCGCCGCGCCACGAAACAGTAGAGCGGTGTGAAAATCCCGGCCCTGCCCCCGGCAACATAGGCGTTTGCGGTCCGATCCAGTAGCCCGACGACCTCCGTCGAGCCTTTCGGGAACGTACCGAGAAACTCGGCCATCCTGGATCCCCTCCTCACAACCTTGCGACCCATCGGGGTCCGGCGTAAAGCGCCGCCGAGCAGTCCGCCCCGGGTTTCCATGGGCTGATACCACGGCCTGACCGGACCCTGCTGGTCGCTGGCGAGGTCCAACCCTTCCATGACTTCGAATCCCGCGGTTTCGAGCGCCCGGTTGACCTCCCGGAACGTCGCGATTTCCTTGAGCGCGATGCCGTGCATGAGTTCTCGCTTGATGGCGCGATGCCGATCGTCGCCGGGATCGAACAGGTCCGTCATGCACATTTCCTGGCCCCAGAAGAGAGCTCCGGGTTTCAGGACACGGTAGATTTCGGCGAACGCAGCCACCTTGTCGGCCGCGTGGCAGGTCGATTCGATCGCGTAGCCACGGTCAAACGTCTTGTCCTTGATGGCGCTCATCTCCATGAAGCTGCACACCTGGCAGTCGGTCATGTGATCGAGCCCCGCAGCGGCGTTCAACCGCTGGGCGTTGTTGCACTGGACTTCACTGACGTTGATTCCGACCACCCTTACATCGGCCTCGCGGGCGACCCGGCGCATCGGACCGCCGATCCCGCAGCCGATGTCGACTACCGTCATGCCCGGGCGCAGTTCGAGCTTGGAGATCATGAGTCGCTGGTGCCGGATCTTGGAGTCCTCCAAGCTCTCGCCAGACGACAGCGGCGCGAAATGCAGGGATTCTCCCCAACCGAAGACCATGAACTCGCTGCAAAGGTCGTAGTATTCCTTCACGGTCAGCGTGTGGTCGTAGAGCGCTTCGGAATCCTGGCGGGACTCCCTGTCGGTCCATCCTTCGAAGTCGTGCACGCGGCGGACGACGTTCGACCCGTCGAATGCGGCCTTCAGCGCATTGGATAGTTCGCGGAATCGCCTCACGGGCCTCAAGGCAGGCTCTCCAGTCGATCCAAGACGGCTAGGCGGGCAAGTGACGTGCTTACCCCGCATAGCTCAGCAAAGGGCGTGGCATGGGGCATGAAATCGTAGTAACAAGTTTGTTATTAGCAATTTACATGCTGGGCAACAATACACCCTGTGCCCCCACACTGTATCACAGCCGATCTCCCCAATCAGGCACCAAAGTTGGTGAATCATGCGGGCTGGCCCTTCCCCGGGGGACTTGGAATCGCAGCGCATGAACCAGGCAGGGACTTCCGGCAGCGGCGCGGAGGATTGCCTGCGTACTCGGATCGGGTTTGTGACCTCAGCAACGCGGAACTTCAGCTTCTTGCCGGGAGCAGCTGTCGGAAATGGATTGATGACGAGCTTGTGGTCTTTCGGCAATACTTCCAGCTTCAGGTGGTGCGCGATAAGCAGGAGATTGACGCCCAACTGAAGCTCCACCCGCCGATTCCCCAGGCACATGTGCGTGCCTGGCACCCAATAACACTTAAAGGTGCGGATACAGACTATTCAGCTTGGTCCGTGCATCGCCTTCACCTTCGGAGGCGAACAGCAGCACCAGTTGGAGTCTCTGGACGCTCTCTACCGCGGCTTCGTGCTCGCCATGCTGGCGATTTTCGCGCTCCTTCCCCTTTCCCAGGGTTCCTATGTCAGACCGTTCCTCGTGATGGCCATCATTCCCTTCGGCCTGGTCGGCGTGGTCCCAGGCCACTACGTGTTGGGAGTCCCCATCAGTGCGGCATCGCTCATGGGCTTCTTCGGGCTCAGCGGCGTCACCATCAACGACTCGCTGGTCAGGAAGGATCTCATCGATCAGCGCCGCCGGGAGGGCGCCGATGCAAAGACTGCAATCATCGATGGCGCCAAGGGACGCTTCCGGCCCATCATCCTGACCTCGGTGACGACCTTTCTCGGCTTCACGCCCCTCATTCTCGAACGGGCCATCCAGGCGCAATTCCTGGTCCCCTTCGCCGCGTCCCTCGGGGTCGGGATCATGATTACGACCGGGATCCTGTTGTTGCTTGTGCCGGCGCTGCTGGCCGTCAATCTACGCGCGAATTCCCGTCACCGGGCAGCGGGGGCCGTTCCGGTTCCCTAGCCCGTCCGGTTCCTGCGGCGGTGCCGGCGCGTGCTTTCTTGCAGAGACCGGATTCGTGACTCTAACGACGCGGAGCTTGAACTTCTTGTTGGGGGCGGCGGTCGGGAACGGATTGATGCCGAGCTTATAGCTTGCCGGAGACACTTTCAGGTTCACGTGGTATGCGATGAGCAGAAGATTGACGGCCATCTGAAGCTCCACCCACGGCCGCCCCAAGCAGACGTGCGTACCCAGGCCATAGGGAGCGTAGGCCCCCGGCTGCAAATGCTCTGCCCGATCCGGCAGGTATCGATCGATGTCGAATTTCAGCGGATCCTTGAACAAGTCGCCGGAGTAGTGTGACGCGGTCTGAGAGATCAGAAGCCGCGTCCCGGGAGGTATCTCGAAGCCACTGACGATGCACGGGTTCATG
Organism: Acidobacteriota bacterium; assembly: GCA_028874215.1. Classification (NCBI taxonomy): domain Bacteria; kingdom Pseudomonadati; phylum Acidobacteriota; species Acidobacteriota bacterium. The sequence continues at coordinate 65,009 of JAPPLF010000092.1, read as the reverse complement.
ACTGTTCTCAACTGCCACGGAATCACGGGATACAGGCGTCCGGTTTCCAGCAGGAGCCGCTGTGTGACGTCGATGGTTTCGCGAGTGAAGTCCTCCGGCTTCGGTTCACGCCCGTCACCAAAAAGCGCCTCGGCTTCTCGACGGATCCCCGAGTACACATCCGGGTTTCGAACCATGCAATAGACGGCGAAGCCGAGCGCGCTCCCCAGGTAGATACTGGCGACCATCGCCGCGACGAACGGAAAGGTGAGGTCCGTTTCGGGCAGGAACTGCGGGTCGTTTCGATGGAGTTCGAGGATGGCATCGGCAATATCCAGTGGCTTCCCCTTCCTCTGCGCCGACGTATGCGATGCGATGATCTCCTCTTGGAGTTGAACGACCCTCTGGGCCCCCCGCTTCATCCTGGGCGTGGACAGCATGAATTTCGGCAACAGGCCCTGAACCCCAATGACCAGCGCACGATGTTCGTACTCAAGCAGTTCGTCGACGTAGTGGCTGCAATCCACTCCCATCGTCAGGCTCGAGACCTGACGGCTGATATGGGTCTGGAGGGTCCCGGTTGCGCGGAAAACGTCGCCTTCGTTCCAGGAGCCGATCGATTGCCGGCAATGGTGGACCAACTCCGGAAGCCGCCGTGCAAGCGTGGCACGGGAATAGGCACCGTGGAGGGACTTGCGCATCTTGAAGTGTTCGGCGCCATCCATGCCGGGAAGTGTTCGGGACGCGCCGAACAAACGCTCCAGCCCCTCGATGTAGTCCTTCGACCGGAGATAGAATCGGCCGTGCCGGTTGACCCACTGATTCGTGTCCGGCCCCATCAAGGCGACGACGGGTTGCTTGTTCATCTTGAAGGGAACCCGGACGACCGGTCCGTGCTTCCGGAAGATTTCGTGCATCGCCTTGGCCATATTCCCGGAACGGAAGTCACGCACCCGCAGGAGGTCGACGATCCCGAGCTTCGGAATCGGTTTGGCTTGGAGAACCCGTCGGGTCTTCGGGTTGACGCTGCTCTGCTTCACCGCCTCGGCAACCGACCGCCCCACCAGGTCCAACTGGGCGATGATCTCGATCCGTTTGAGCTTTTCCTCGTAATCCTCGGGCGAAAGCACCAGCTTGAACCCGTCGCAGGTATGCATCAAGGCAACGAGAATGGCGTCGTGGGGATCCGGAATGGTGTCGGTCAAGATGGCGTCCAGGACTCTTGCCCTGGCTTCCTGACGGATCTTGTTGTCGGACGTCGAATAGCTTCCCGAGCGCGAAACGTCGCGCGAGAGCATCCAGAATCCGCCGCTTCGATACTCGAGAATTCCCCTCTCCACCAAGCGGTCCAGCGTGGCCGTTACGATTTCCTCGGAACGGGCCGCGTTCCGTTCAATCCAATACTGTGCCTCGAAGAGTTCCTTGGACTCGGCGATTTCGCTGAGCGTCGGATCGAGCAGGTTGTCTCCCGTTGGAGTGGGATCCGTGATATACAGCACTTGCAGATCGGTGTCGATGCGATTTGCCAGCGCGAGATCTGCGATTACGGCGCCCGCCATGACGCAGGAGAAGTTCCAGCCTGGAACCATCTCCAAATAGCCGCTCCGTTCGTTGAGCATCAGGAGGATCAGTTCTTCGGCAAGGCGAATCGGGATCTCATCAACTTTGGTCATAACCTTCCAATCCTGATCGGTTGCCGCAATAGCAGTGTGTCCGCCTGACGCCGGCCAGTTACGAAACCGTACGATGCAGCCCCGTCATGGTGACTCCTGGGGGCTGGAATCCTGCTGAACCTGGACCTTCATGCCGTCGACGACCGTGGTCAGTGTGGCCAGAGAGACCAGTTCACCCTCCTTGAGACCGGAATCGATGAGCACCCTCTCCCGTTCCAGGCGCACGACGTTGACGCGGCGGAAGCGGAGCTTGGATTCCGGGTCCACGACCAGCACCTGGTCCTCGCCCCGAAGGGCCGCCCGGGGCAACGCGACGACATCCCGCATCAAACGGCCCTGGATTTCAGCTTCCACGAACATGCCCACGGCGAGAGGGGGACGATCCGGATCGGGGCCCCGGCCATAAGGATCGGCAACCTGAGCGATGGCGTGGATCATCCGGGTCTGAGGATCGATGGTCCCATCGGTCCGCACGATTCTCCCGGCCCAGGAGTGGTTCCGCTGGCCGAACTCGGACCGCAACCGGACGACGGGTTGGCGCTGCTGCGAGGCGTCGCCGCGGTAGCTGAGGGGCAGATCCACATACGCCAGCTCCTCGTCGGGAAGCGGTAGCCGAATCTCCGCATAGTCCACGGAATAGATGGTGGCCATGGAAGTCCCCGGGGTCACGTATTGCCCGATATCCACATTTTTTCGAAGGACCCGCCCCGCAAACGGAGCGCTGATCCGGGTCTTTTCCAGGTTCCGTTCGGCCTGGGCCAAAGCGGCCTGAGCGGATGAGAGTGCGGCCCGGGCCCGGGCGATCTGGGGCACTCGCCGCAAGAGGGGACTGGCCTCCCCATTTCCCAGACTCTGCCACTCTTTCCGGGCGACCTCGGCCTGCGCCTCTTCCGTCTCCAGGGAAAGTTGCGCCTGCGCGATCTGGGCTTCGGCCTGAACCACCTGGAGCTGGTAGTCCGTGGGGTCGATCCTGAGAAGCTCAGCGCCCGCCTCGAAGAAGCCCCCGTCCGCGAGAGAGGGGGAGACTTGCAGGACCCGGCCCGCAATCTCGGGGAACAACGTGGTCTGGGTTCGGGGAGCCACAGTTCCCTGGGAGCCGACCGTCAGGCGGAGTGTTTGAAGCTCTGCGGGAACGGCTCGGATCACCGGGACCGGTATCTCCGGAGGGCGAGTCTCGACCACGGGCCGATCATTGAATATCTTCCAGGCCCACGCCGAGGCAACGGCCAAAGTCGCCACGGGCAGCAATACCTTCAGCAGAAGCTTGATCAATTTCCATTCTCTCCGGCAAAAGTCACCGGGAGGAGCGCTCCCGGGGCGCCCGGCGGAGCGCCGGGGTCAAAGCCGCCTCCCAGCGCCAAGTGGAGATCGATCCGATTCTCGAGAAGGAGTCGTTGAAGAGAGAGGATCTGACTCTTGGAGTTGAGGATTCGACGATCCGTCTGCAACACCACCAGCATGTCCCCAAGACCGTGGCGATAGCGAAACCGGGCCTGTTCGCGGGCCGTTGCGGCCTCCGCGACTGATTCCTCCAGTTCGCGCAACCGATCTCTAAGGAAACTCTCGACCGACAGGGCCGTCTCGACCTCTCCGAAGGCCTGCAGCACCGCACCGGCGTAGGTTTCCAGGATTTCCTGGGACCGGCCTTGGGCAATGTCGACCTGACGCTTGAGACGCCCTCCCTGAAAAATGGGCTGGACCAGGTTGCCCAGCAGGCTCCAGACGGCGAAGTCCGCGTTCAACAGGCTCAACAGACCTTTGGTGGCTGTTCCACCGGCCGTGGTGAGACTCAGGCGGGGGTGCAGAGCCGATTGAGCCTGAACGATTCCCACATCGGAGGCCAGCAGACGCCGCTGCGCCGCGATGAGATCGGGCCGGCGCGTCAGGAGCTGCGAGGGGACACCGGCCGGAACACCGGAGGCAACCTCGGGAAGGCTTTTTCCAGCTTGAAGATCCCCGTCGGGATAGCGTCCCGCCAGGAGTTCGACTTGGCGAATACCGCGGTCCAACTGCTCGCGGCGGAGATGGATGGCGGATTCGGCGGCAGAAATGTCCGCCTCCACAAGACTGATTTCCAGGGCCGGCCCCAGACCCGCCTCAAAGCGGTTTCGGAGCCACCGAGAGGTCGCCTCGAAACTGGCCACCATCTCGCGGGCCAGAGCCAGTTGAAGATTCGCCTCCGAACAGGCGAACCAAGCCTTGGCCGTCTGGCCCGCCAACGAATGCCTCGCCGCCGCAAGATCCGCCGCATGCGCGGAGGCGACAGCACCGGCCAGGATTTCGCCGCTGCGGATTCTGCCCCAAAGGTCCGCTTCCCAGTTGATGTCCAGGGAGGCGCCCAGGTTGGTGAACGTGGCCCGAGGCACCCGGCCTTCGAAACCCGGTATGGGAAAACCGATGAAGTTCTGCCGCTGACGGCGCCCGTTCAAGCTGAGTCCAACCGACGGCATCCGGTCGGCGCCGGCGAACTCGGCCTCGATCAGGGCCGTCTCCAAGCGGGCGGCGACGGCCCGCAGTTGAGAATTGTGGCGGAGCGTTTCCTCGATCAACGCATCCAATTGCGGATCCTGAAACTGTTTCCACCAATGGACATCCACCTGCCCCTCCGTTGCCGTCCCCGAATCCCACGCCTCTGGAATCGGCAGACTCGGCTGCCTTTCGGGGGGTGCGGCGGTCCGGACGCAGGCGGCTCCCGAAAGCAGCATGGCCAGGAAGAGAAAGTGAGTGGATCTCATCTGCAGTTTTCCCGTGATGGAATCGGAGTCCGAAAGCCGGCTGCCAGAAACGAAACCAGTCGGTCGACGACCTCGTCCACCTGGGACGGTTCCGGAACATCCAGAAAAAGGTTCTCCAGATTCTTCCAGTCGGCGATCACGTGAAGCGTATGGGACATTGCCCCTACCATGAAATGGAATCTCCAGAACGCTTCTTCCCTGGAAAGATGGGGCAGCCTTGGACCCAGCGCGCCGGAAAAACGCTCGATCACTTCGGCGAACTGTCCATAAATCATCTCCCGAATCGCTCCGTCGGGCGAGTTGAAGGCCCGGGAGAGAAGCTGCATGAAACGCATGCCGCCCCTCTCCGGATCCCGGATCAGTTGTACCGGAGGTCGTACGAACGCCTCCAGGATCTGTTCCAGGGAGGGCTCCCCCGCACCGCCGCCTGCCTGGCAACGGTCCAGGAGCGCCAGGCGCTGCCGATTGAGAGGAGACAGCCGAAGGGCGAAGAGTTCCTGAATCAGTTGATCCTTGGAACCGAAATGATAGTGCATGGCGGCCAGATTCACTTTGGCCCGGGAGGTGATCATCCGAACCGAGGTCGCAGAGAATCCCCGATCCGCAAAGAGCCCTTCCGCCGCATTCAGGATCCTGGACCTGGTGGCCAGCATGGTTCTCCCGGTAAAACAATCGTTTTAAACGTACGATGGTTCTACACATAACGCGATACGCCTGTCAATTGGATGCCGGCCGGGACGCTTCGATCCGGGCGGACCCCCGGAAAAACCTCCCGGAGTCGAAACCATGCTCGTTTCGTGGCCGAAAACGCTCGGCGCGGTTGGCGCCCTTTTCGACCGTTCCGAGTCCGCCGTTCGACGGGGCTGCAGCGTGGCGCAAGGACGCCAGGGCGCTACCTCCGGTGGATCGTCAGCTGGTCGAGCAGGAAATCTTCCAGCAGTTCGTCGTCACCGGCCAAGTCCTGCACCCGCTCCCAGGGCAACTCCAGGCGAAAGCTTTTCACACGAAGATGGCTGATCTCTACCGAGAGGCCGCCTTCGCCCGATCCGACTTCGACCCGGGCGTCCGATCCCAGATGGAAGAGAACGAAATTGTCCAACTCTTCCAGGAATCTGCGCTTTGCCGTATCCCGTGGATCTCCTCCGAGAGCTGCGATCAGACGAGCGCTCCCACTCCGGGAGGGATCTCGCCGGCCGGAGTCTCCGGAAAGGCCGTCAGGCCCTTCCGTTCCTGCGAGAAATTCTTGACGTCGTCGAGGCCGCGGCCCAGGGAGTTGGACTCGACCGTCGGCGGGTTGTCTGCGGGAAAGTGGACGGGGGGTAATTCCGGGGGCGCCTGAATCTGGAAGGGTTCGCCGATGGGCATGGAGCCGGCAGCCTGCGCGGCAGGGGTAAGGGCGTAGCCGCTCGAGAGCGGCAGGCAGGCGGCGGAGGCCACTGCGGTGAGACAACGAAAATTCATGACGGACCTGTCTCCTCCAGAAAAAAACCGTGAGCGCCAACCACAGCGTTCGAAAGTAGTTTAACCCGAATCTCTGATGCTGTGCCTGGATCTACGGCGTATTTGAGCTCACCGGTACCGGAAACCGGGCGCGGATTACGGCATATGCTCGACCAACTCCACAAGCAGTTCGCGGATTCGAGGAACCTGCCGCTCGTCGATCTTCAAATGCCGATGGCGCCCGTGGCCGCCCGGCTCGAAACGGGTCCGGCCTACCGGATCGAGGGTCACCTCCCCCGGTTCCGAGATCCGGAAGTCATCGCGTCCGGGGCGCACCCCGTAAAGGACGCTGGTCAGATCCCAGGTGGGACGGTCCGGAAGGTTTGGGACGTACAACCGGTAGGCTTCGCGGACGGGATGGCCCACGGCGGCGCCGGCCTCTCGCCGCATGCGCTCTCCAGGGTAACGGATGGCCATTCCCACCTCGTAGGCGCTCACGACGATGGGCGTGGGCCAGGCGTCGAAGAGCTTTCGTGCGGACGGCAGATCCTTGTAGACGTTGTACTCCCGCCTATCCTTCGGCCCGGGCTGACCGAAGCTGCCCGCCACCATGGAGAGCAGGCGGATCTTCCTGGCCGCCAGATCTCTTCCTTGAAGCGGGGAGTATCGGTCGGGTGGAGAATCGAGGAGACGGGCCAGGTTGGTGGAGAAACCCACCTGGAGCATGACCACCGATCGATCGGGCTGACCCGCCAATGTCCGCCGCAGCAAGGGGGTGGCCTCCTCCACCTCGCCGGGACGAGTCAGAGATCGAGCATACCGCAACCTGCCTTGATCCCCGGCTTCGCAGATTTGGCGAACGTACCGGCCATCCAACGGCGTGGGACCATTTCGGACGATCCCTATGGGGACTCCGGGTCTCCCGTAGTAGTGATTGAGCAGATCGCAGTAGGCGGCCGCATAGAAGTTGTCCTTGCTGACGGTCACGGCAAGCAACCGGCATTCTCCCCGGTCCTGAAGCGCGTGAATGACGGCAAGCGCCATGGCGTCGTCGACGTCGTTCCCCATGTCGGTGTCGTAGATCAGCCGCACCGGTTCGTCGGTTTCCTGCGCCAACAGTGCGCCAAAGAGGTCCCCATGGAGCCAGACAGCGGCCGTCAGGAGAAGAGCAACGACTCCACGCATCATCGGATTCCCTACCCCACACTGACCGTTGCAGAATGCGCCACTTGGCAAGTTCGGTTTACGCGTGTTCGGGATTCTCCGGTTCTCGTACCAACCGGTTCGCCATCCCAAGCGGCCGCACGACCGTTTCTCAATATCAATGGCCGACCAATGTACGACTTGCATCGTACGTTCGCAATCCACGTCGCTACTTGCGAACCCACATCCCGCCTCGACGCTCGCCGATGGCCGCCGTGGCAGGAGAGTGCACTCGGCCCAGTGATGGCTCCCGTCGACCAATCAATGATCAAAAATCGACGCGATCTTGCAGGACACTTTCAATCTGCCGCATATAAAAGTTACAATCTGCCGTGCTTGAAACTTTCAATCTGCCGTATGTGAAAGTTGCAATCTGCCGATGGTCGAACCTGCATTCTATCCACGTCATGCCGAGCGATTGCTGACCGAAGCGCTGGAGGATTCGCCCGTCGTCCTGATCCAGGGCCCGCGCCAGTGCGGCAAGACGACGCTGGCCCAGATGGTTTGTGCTCCGAAACATCTGACTTGGCACGGTCGTCCACCGAGCATCCTGGTCCCCGGACGGCGGGATTACACCTATGTCAACTTCGACGACGACGATGCACGCGCCGGCGCCCAGGCTGACCCCATAGGCTTTGTCGCCGATCTTCCCGAACGCGTCATCCTGGACGAGATACAACGGGTCCCCGCACTCTTTACCGCTTTGAAGATGCAGGTCGATCGCAGACGGGTGCCGGGCCGTTTCGTTTTGACAGGCTCGACCAATGTGCTCCAGGTTCCGACGATCCAGGACTCGTTGGCGGGTCGGTTGGAAATCGTCCGTTTGCATCCGCTGGCTCAATCTGAAATCGAAGGACGATCTGCTGCCGGTTTTGCGGTGGACAGGTCTCCCGGGTTCCTTGACACCCTTTTCGGAGGACGGTTCAGGATCCGGCCGATCGAACGGCTGGGCCGAAAGTTGGCCGACCGCATCGTTTCCGGGGGATATCCTGCCGCGCTCGCTCGGCCGACCGGACGTCGGCGGACAAACTGGTACAGCAACTACCTCGATGCGCAAACGCAGCGAGATGTCCCTGACTTGGCCCGGATCAGCACGCTGGAAGCGCTTCCGAGGCTGCTTACTTTGGCAGCCGTGCAAACGGCGCAACTGTTCAACGTAAGCAACTTGGCCGCTCCGTTCCAGCTCAGCCGGCCGACCATACGAAACTACGTTGCACTGCTTGAGAGAGTATTCCTGTTGGAGAGGCTTCCGGCGTGGTACAGCAATCGTCTGAGCCGACTGATCAAGACACCGAAGCTCCATATCGGAGACACGGGTCTTGCCTGTGCGCTTCTTGGCGCGGACCCGGTCTCGCTCTCGGCCGACCGGACACTGCTGGGTCAACTGCTTGAAACTTTCGTCTTCCAGGAATTGAGGCGGCAAGCCAGTTGGCATCCGGTTCCCCTGCAGTTCTTCCACTACCGGGACAGAGACCAGGTCGAGGTGGACATCGTCATCGAGCGCGGGGCAATGGCCGTTGCGGGAGTGGAGATCAAGGCCGGAGCAACCGTCACCCAAGCAGACTTCCGAGGTCTCCGCAAGCTGAAGGCGGTACTGGGAAACCGTTTCACGGGAGGTGTGGTCGTGTACGACGGAGAGATGTGCACCCGGTTTGGTGACCGTCTCTATGCCGTGCCAATCCGACTACTTTGGGAAACAGCGGTAGAGAGCGGCTAACTCTTCATCCAATACCGATTCTTGGCGTGATTTCCGACTGGTGGGTCGTAGTAGACTGGGAACTCAAATGGCAAGAGGCAAAAGCATGCGAAATGTTGGGAAATTGCTGATCCTGCTCGGGCTGCTGGCGCCTTCCGCCTGCTCGCCGACACCGGAGGTCCGGGAACCGCTCGACGTGGGAAGCCGGCGCCAATTGCTGCTGGACGAGTCGTGGTTCGACCACAGCGAGGGCGTGGAGCTGACCCTGCACCGGCCGGTTCCCCGCGAGACCGTGATTCGGTGCGAACGTCCCTGGGAGGGGAAAAGCCTCCACTACACGTCCGTTTTGAAGGACGGCGGCCGGTTTCGCATGTGGTACCGGGTCTCCATCGGAGATCCTCGCGTCGACGCTCCCGGGGACACGGTGCTGACCTGCTATGCCGAGAGCCGGGACGGGATCGTCTGGGAGAAACCGAGTCTGGGGCGATTTGAATTCGAGGGTTCCACGGACAACAACATCCTGGGGGCGCCCGAGGACTTCACCAACATCAGCGTCCTGCTGGACCCGAATCAGGATCCGGGGAGCAGCACCCGCTACAAGATGATCTCCCGGGTCAACGGCATCTCCGGGTTCGTCTCTCCCGACGGCATCCGCTGGACGCCGGTGGCGACGAATCCCCTGTTGTCCAACGGCCCCTTCGACAGCCACAACACTCTGCTCTGGGACGACGAACGGGAGCGCTACGTCATCTACCTCAGGGGGGTCGATCCGTCGGTGCCCGGAGCGTTCAAAGGGGGCCGCCGGGCCATCCGCCGGTCCGAGTCCTCCGATTTTCTCCACTGGACCGAACCGAAGCTGGTTTTCACCGCTGACGAGCAGGATCCTCCCGACTTCCATCTCTACACCAACGCGGCGGTCAAGTATTCCCGGGCCGCTTCCGCCTTCTTCATGTTTCCCATGATTCTGTATACCGACCGGTCGTATCCGGGCGCTCCGTACCCGGGCCTTTCCGACGTGCGGTTCGTCTACAGCAGGGATGGAATCCGGTGGGAGAGGACCTTTCGGGAGCCCTACCTCACCCCGGGGCCAGACGAGCGCAACTGGCTGGACCGCAATCCCATCGTGGGACAGGGTGTGATCCGGACCGGACCCGGGGAACTCTCGCTCTACTACTCGGATCTCTACCGGGACCGGGAGAGCCGGATCCGGCGGGCCACGCTTCGCACCGACGGCTTCGTCTCGGTGGACGGGCCCTACGAAGGCTGGGGAGAATTCACGACTCATCCTCTGCTCTTCCGGGGCAAGGAACTGGAGCTGAACTACAAGACCAGCGGCGGAGGCGCCATACAGGTGGAGATCCGGAACCAGCAGGGTGAGGCGTTGGAAGGATTCCGATTGGAAGACTGCCTTCCCCTGGTCGGCGATCGCATCGGCGGCGTGGTGCAATGGAAGTCCGGCGCCGACCTCTCCAGCCTGGCCGACATTCCCGTCCGGTTGCGGGTGCGCCTGAGGGACGCGGGAATCTATGCGTTTCGATTTCGTCCCTGACCGTCTCCCGGGAGCATCCCTCAAGCCGTTTGCCGCCCGTTCCGGACCGGCATTCCAACCCGCCAGGAGTTGAGCCATGAAGATCTCGGATATCAAGGTGGACACTTTCCGTTACCGGACCAAGTGGTATCGGGACTACGAGGGCCATTCCTGTGCCGGAGCAGAGCGCTGGACCACCAACAACATGCTGACGATCCGGACCGACGAGGGAGCCGAGGGCTATTTTTTTGCCGGACCCTCCCAGGGAATCGTGGACTCCCTGATCAAGCCGGCCCTGCTGGGTCAGGATCCCTTTTTCCGGGAGAAGATCTGGCAACGGATGCGGCGGATGCAGAAGCTCACCAATTCTCTGCCCGACATGATGATCGCCCACGTCGATTGCGCCCTCTGGGACTTGGCCGGACGTTTTCTGCAGATCCCGGTCTACAAGATGATCGGCGCCGCGCGGACCCGGATTCCGGCCTACGCCAGCATCAATGCGGGCGACGACATCCCGGGGGGCCTCAGCAGCCCGGAGGATTACGCGCGATTCTCGGAGGAGTTGGTGCGGGACGGCTTCAAGGCTATCAAGCTGCACACCTGGATGTCCCCCCTGCCCGGCGCACCCGACGTCAAGCGGGACGTGGCCGCCTGCGCCGCGGTCCGGGAGGCCGTCGGGCCGGACATCACCCTCATGCTGGACCCCCATCACCACTACGACCGGGTCGAGGCGCTCTACCTCTCCAGGGAGATCGAGAAACTGGGTTTTCTCTGGATCGAGGAACCCATGAACGAGTACAGCATGTCCTCCTACGTCTGGCTCAACGGCAAGCTGGACATGGCGGTGCTGGGACCGGAGAACCTGGAAGGAAGCTACCAGTCCCGGGCCGAGTGGGTGACGAGCGGAGCTTGCGACATGCTGCGGGGCGGCACCGGCGAAGTGGGAGGCATCACGCCGATCCTGAAGCTGATCCACCTGGCCCAGGCCTTCAACCTCAGGATGGAGGTGCATGGCGGCGGCCCGCACAACATGCACGTCCTCTGCACCATGGACAACGGCTGGTTCTACGAGTGGGGACTGCTTCATCCCATGGTCGAACGCTATCGTCCCTTTCCGTGGCAGAAGACCCTCTATGATCCGATTGACGAGGAGGGCTGCGTCCGGGTCCCCGAGCGTCCCGGCCTGGGGGACGACATCGACTTCGACTACGTCCGGGAACACACCGTCGACGAAGGAGGAGTCGGCGGGGGAGCACCGGACGTGTATTGAGGAATACGCACCCAATCCGTCCCTTTTTCGCGTCCGGGCTGTGTGCTTCCGGGCGGCGTGGTCATGAACGGGACCACACCTCTCGCGATTTCACCCCGATGTGGAATGTCCTTCAGCGTCCAAGCTATGAGGTGATCCGTTGCGGAAACAATCCGGGCATCCAGCGGTGGGCGAGAGCCGCCGGAAAGGAAAGTCTTAGCGGAGCGCGGGTGCTCGCGGAGGTCAAAACACCGCGGTCGAGCAGGGCCGAGGTGATCCGCCGGGCCTGGCGCCGGCCGACACCCAGGACCCTCGCCGCATGGCCCCGGGGAAGCTCTCCGCGAATGAGAACCGCCTCGAGCACGGCGCCGGCATGGGGGGGAAGCCGTTTCCCCCGAATCTCTTCCTCAGCCCAAACCAGAATACGTCCGCAAAGCCGCCCAGGCTGAATGAGACGCTCCATGAAATCGACCTGATCAATGCAGGTGGTCAGGAAGTATGCCGTGAATTCCATCAGCGCTGCTTCGCTCAAATGGCCCCGTCCGTCGAGATCGTTGCGTCGGGTCTGGTCGCAGGCATCAAGGTGCGCCTTATACGCGCCCTCACTTCGAGCCAGGCCTCTCGCCACCGACCAGACGCCACCGGTATCCAGTGTTTCCCGCAAAACGGCATGGGACATCAACCGCGCGACCCGGCCGTTGCCATCCAGAAACGGGTGGATCCACAGCAGGCGGTGATGGGCAGTCGCGGCAGCCAGTATCGCGTCGGCCTTGCCCAAGTTCGAGTAGGCGCTTTCGAACCGGGCCAGGAATCGCGGGATCGCGCCCGGGCTGACGGGAACATGCCGGCCCACCTGTACATCCCGGGTACGGATCTCCCCCGGAATGATCCGGATTTCCTCGCCGGTTCGGGGATCGGTCAACCGGAGCAGGCTCCTGGGCACTTGGTCGCAGAACCGCCTGTGGATCTGACGCACACCCGCCGCCGTCAGGGCAGAACCGTCGACTCCCCCGTCATCGATCCAGGTCTGAACGGCAATGTGCGCCTTGGCTTCAAGCTGCAGATTGCGTTTTTTCGGATCGGTGCTGTAATCGTCTCTGAGGGCACGTTCGATATCGACCGGATGGGTGTCGTGACCTTCGATCAGGTTGCTATAGTAGCAGTTCATCGCCCGCACGAGATTGGCAAGCGAACCGGCAACTCCCCCCGGCAGGCTCCGCCGCAGCCCGGCCGCTTTGGCGGCCAGATCGACGGCGAAGTCACTCAGGCTGAAACTATGCTTGGCCCTGTCGCCGGCGAGAAGCGGCTCCATCAGGCCGACACTTTCTCCGCGGTCGACGACAGTCTCTTTCATGTCCCCTTTGATGTCCGGTTATTCTGCATTCCGAAATCAATCATATCAGTACTTTAGACGTTTCCTCATGTGATCGTATCCGTTTACGTGTCCGGTACTTCGTCCGCCCGTCCCGGTTCCGGCGTCCCGTTCAATTGCGGACGGACCCCTGTCCCGCAACTCCTGCTCCCGCTCGTAAAGGACAGTAGGCGGGCGCAGTGGCCTGTTCCTTTCCCGGTCGGCCGATCTTGCAGCTGATCCACGTCCGGAACAAATCATCGACACAGTTAGGACGAGCGCGGGAGGCGGGAACGCCGGACGTCTATTGGTATCGGGCTACGGCCGTCTTCCCAGGAAGCGGTCGAACCACTGGCAGACCAGCTCGAAGTACTCCAGCCTGAAGACGTGCCGGCCCGGGGGCTGGTACACCTTGAAGTGATCCGGCTTTCCGGCTGCGGCGTAAACCGGCTCGACCTCCCGGATCAGGCGGTCGACCCCGGCCTTGGGCATGTCCTCGTCTTCGGTGGGCGCCAACATCATGAAGGGACGGGGGGCGATGCAACTGTTCACGATGTCCCAATGCTCGAAGTAGCGGAGCATGTGGGGAAGGTAGGCGAACGAACTGTGGCGTTCGGGCATGCCGTCGTGGATGTTGATGCGCAGGCTCCCCAGGCCGCCGCAGACGGAGGCGCCGGTTCGGATCCAGTCGCCCAGCGCCATGCCCAGCCAGGTGGCCCAGCCACCCAGCGACATGCCGGCCAACCCGATGCGGTTGGCGTCGACTCCCTCCTGGGCGCCCAGTACCCGGGCCGCTCGAAGCACCTCGTCGGCGATGACACCGATCTGGGATCTGCCGTAAGGGATCAGCCTCCGGTTCTCCTCCTCCCAACGCCCCAGTGTGATGCGCCGCGTCTCGGCGCCCTTGGGAGTGAAGGTCAACATGGCGTAACCTCGGCGCGCCAGTTCCCGTCCCCAGCCGAAAAGGGGACCCTCGTCGGGCCGGGGCCGATGGCAGCGCTCGTGGGCGACGTGGTCGGCGGTGCTGCCCGTGCCGTTCATGCAGACCAGGCCGGCCAGCGGGCCTGACGGCTCCCGGGGGCGGATGAACCGGGCCGGGATCACCTCTCCCAGATAGTTGGAGAAGGTGATGCGGCTCTCCCGCAGACCTTCCTCCTGCTCCGCTTCTCCGGCCTCCCCGAGGGTGAAGTCGACGCGCCCGGGAATACGGTCCAGCCCGATGAGCTCTCGAAACTTCTCCGGGACCTGGTTCAGGGGGAGGTCGACGGGAAACGCCGGCCGGATGTTCCGAGAGACCGTCGGGGTCACGAGACCGTCTCCGGAGGGAGGCGAACCGGGCTCCGGTTCGTTCCGGAACCCCATCTTCTCCGGCAGGGTGCGCCGCCTCCGGATTCGCAACGGGATCTTGGGATCGGCGTCGGGGTCGGAGTCGGTCCGGGTCTCCCGGCTCAGGAACAGCGGGATGTCCTCCGCCCGGGGATTGGTCCGGTCATGCGCCTCCGGAAAGCTGCGCATGATGATTCTCTGCTCCCGGTTCAGGCTGGCGATCCATTCCGGATCGCACTGCCGCCGGTCTCCTTCCCAGAGCCAGGACGGACAGTAGCTGATGAAGATGTTCTTCCGCACCGTGTCGGTCTCGTTGACGTCCACCCGATGCCAGGTCCCGCAGTGCATGACGGTGATGGTCCCGGCGGGAACGCAGAGAGGCTCCTCGCCGGGAACGCTCCGGTGCGTGTAGTAGTGCTCGAATTCCGGACTCTTGTGGCTGCCCGGCATGTAGATGAAGTTGGCCATTCCGGTGCGGGGCAGGCCGGTGAGCCAGTAGCCGATGCAGAGCCGCAGGGGAAGCACGGGCGAGAAGCTGGCATAGGGAGTCGGCCGGGGCGAGTCGGGATGCCACATGCTCCGGTTCGTGTTCCGGGGCCGGACGAAGACGTCCGAACGTTGCACCTTCAACAGCTCGCCGTACAGATCGTAGCCGTACCCGACGTGACGCGGATGGTCGATGAGCTCGCTCAAGACCGGGTCCGCCGTCACGGCGTTGGTGACCCGATAGTCCTGGCCGTGCCGGTAGTTCGGGTCCGATGCGCAGACCCGATCGATGGCCTCGACGTAGCGGTGCACCTCCTCTTGGGACAGGGCATTCCTGAAAACGAGCATTCCCCGTTCCAGGAACTCCTCCCACTGCTCCGGGGTGAACCCCGGCGGCGCCACTCGATAACTCGTTTCGGTCACCAAGGAGTTTCTGTTCGTCTCACGCCAGGCGGACTTCGGCCGTCCCATCGCAGCTCCGCGGGACGGCAACCGTCAAGTCTTGGTTTTCTCTCTCACCAGGTCGTCGCGGCTCAGGTGGACCCGGTCGAAGCTGTCGTCGGAGATGACGTAGTACCAGGCGGCGAAGCGGGCATTGAGCTGTTCGGAGCGCTCCCGCGCCGTCTCCACCTTCTCTTTGCGCTCCTCTTCTTCCGCCGGCAGGTTCTGCATGTCCTTGTCATTGAACGAGGCGCTGATGAACAGGTAGCGGTTCTCACCGGGACCGCTCTCCTTGTCGTCACTGGATTCGCTGCCCGCGGTGACCGCGGCCCCCGAACCGTAGACCACCTCGCCGAAGCGGAGCGTGTAAGTCACGCCGTCGGAGGTCAGCACAGTCATTTCCCCTTCGTTGGAGACCAGCGATCCCTGGCGGGTGAAGTAGAACCCCTTGCTCTGGAGCGACATCATGTCGCCCTGAGTGATTCTGGACGAGCCCTCGGTCCGCATCAGGGTGCGGGACAACCCCTCCGGCTTGGGCCGGACGCCCACGATGTTGAGCTCGTCGATGGACCGCATCAACTCGCTGGCCCGGTAGGTCTCCATCTCCTCGTCGGCGCGGAGCTTGTCCAAGGCCCAATCGCCCTCCTTCTTGGTCAGCACCAGCTTGCCGCGGCGATTCAGGGAGCCGGTCCGCTCGTTGATGGAGTAGTTCTCCAGAACGACCCGGACGATGTCGTCCTTCTCCAATTGCAGCAGGTCCTTCTCGATCCAGTCCTCGAACTTGGTGGAGGGCTCCACCGGCATCTGGGCCACGTAGACCCGCTTTTGCTCCGGCAATCGGACGAAGCGGAGGTTCTCCCGCTCCTGGACCTTCTTGCCCACGATCATATCGGCCAGGACCTCGTCCCCCTCCCCCTTGATGGTGACCCGGCGCCCCCGGCCCCGCAGGCTGGTCTCTCCCTCGTCCAGCGGGTCCAGCACTCCGCAGGCCTCATGGTCGGCGACGTTGTTGGACCGGAAGTCGTCCTTGCGCATCTCGATGATGCCGGCGGCCGTCTTGGCCAGGAGCTCCTTGCCGTCGGCGGGGTATTCGTGGTGGGACGGGATGGTCCACCTGCCTCCCTCGGAGGTCACCTTGAAGGGGCGCGCCGAAGCCGTGTCCTCGTCGAAATCCACGACTTCCAAGGAGACCGCCACGTTGGGATCGGTGAACTCGGGGAAGAAGGCTTCGCCGACGTCCAGGAAGGCGTCGGGGGCGACCCGGCTGGGGACCGTCACCAATGCGACCAGCAGAATCAGGACGCCGCCGCCCAGGTAGCTCAAGGATCTGTTCGTTTCACTCATGGTTTTATGACCTCAACCTTCTCGCCGCACGGGCGCCCTCCTCTTCCCGGCGCTGGCGGCGCACGAAGATGAGCACGCCCAGCACGAACACGGGAACCGGAGGCAACAGGACCGCGTAGGTCCGGATGTTGCCCTGGATCCTCCGGATCTGACTCTCCATGCTCTCCTTGCTGGCGTTGATCTTGGACTCCTTCTCGGCCTCGATATTGGCCTTCAGCACCTCGAACCGCCGGTTCTCCACTTCCTGGAGGTTCTGGGCCATGATCTGCTTGGCCTGAGCGTCCAGGTCCCGGCGTTCGCGCACCTCGTCCACCTTCTCCTGCAAGCGCTCCTGCGCCTGCTTGAGGGCCTCTTCGGCCACCTCCTCGGCTTCCTCTTCGTCCTTCACCCGCTGTTCGACAAAGCTGCGAGTCTGATCTTCGACCCGCTCCAGAGTCCGGTGGCGGACGCGCTTGTTGCGCAGCGCCACGAACGACTCGTCGCCCATGAGGACGTCCATGCAGTTGAGGAAGAAGGTCACGTTGTCGAAGTTGAGGGTCTCGGGTCCCTGAGCCCGGATCGAGAAGAACTGCTGGGAGATGAAGTCCAGATCCGCCACCACGATGGCGTTGACCCGCTCGGATTCTTCCTCCTTCTTTTCGCCTTCTCCGTCCGGTTTCGCGTCGGCATTCTCCGACGCCTCTTCCGGAGATGCCTCAGCTTCAGAATCGGATTCGCCCTTCTCCGTCTCCAAGTCCCTGGTCCGGACGTGCGCGGCCAGGATGTACTCCCGGTCATCCGGGCGATGAGGAAGCCCGCGGGCCAACTGGACACCGAAGAAGTTCCGCTGAACCATGCGGGAGTAGTTCTGGACCGCCGACGCCTCTCCCGAACGAACCAGGGGCCGGAATTCCAGATCGGAGCCCGCCTCCCGCTTCACGTGTCCTGGGAACAGGAAGACCAATTCCTGGAGGGCGAGGCTGGCCGGATGCTCCCGGTTGAAGGCCTGTTCGTTGTCGTTCCCTTCGCCGACGAAGACCACTTCCTCCGGCAGGTGGGCCAGATCCGGGTGGGGATTGTAGCTGTCCCAGACGATCCCGGCCTTGTCCCAACGGACTCCGATCCTGGCCAGCAGGCCCAGGATGTCTCCCTTGGGCTTGGGAGGCGGCCCCTGCTGCCGCTGAAAGGGATTGGAATTGGCGCCGGACCGCTCCGAAGGGGAAAGCCCGATGTTGAATATGGGCAATGGGTCCACCAGGAGGAGCGTGGGGTTTCCCTGGTGGATATATTCCAGCAGGTTGTCCATTTCCGGCTGAGGCAGGGAGGAGGGCAGGGCCGCGAAAAGCCCGTCCAACTCCTGACGGATGGGAGCCGCCGCCGAGACCTGCACCACGTCGTACTGCTTCCGCAGTTCCTCCACCACCGGCCATGCCGGGTTGCTGCGCATGCTGGAGAAGTCGAATCCGCCGAAGAGCTTGGCTTCGGTGCCCAGGATTCCGACCTTCTTCCGTTCCGTCCTGGCCACCACCCGGACGCTGCGAGTGATCTCGTACTCGATGGGCAACCCCCTCTCCAGGAAGGGGATCACCTGCTCCTCGGCGCCGCAGGTGAAGGCCACGCCCAGGAACACGTCGGTGAAGCCGGCGCGGGCGCTGCCCAGATGGGGGACCTGCCGGGGGGTGATTCCGAACTTCTCCCGGGCGTCCCGGGCTTCCTGGGTGAAGGGCTCCGTGTCCTCGATCAGAACCTGGACCCGCGCGCCTCCCACCGATTCGATCTCTCCCAGCACTCCCAGCAGATTGGCCCGGGTCTGCACCAGTTGCTCCGGGACCTCGGGGCTTACGTACGCCTGGATGAAGACGGGGCGTTCGCCGGACAACTCGGAGATCAGGGAGACCGTCTCGCCGCTCAGGGAGTGAAGGCCCTCGGCCGTGGCGTCAACCCGGATGCCCGCGCGTCCCAGAATCACGTTGAGGCCGATCACCGCCAGAACCAGTCCGACCGTCCGCGCCGCATGGTGGAGCCACATGGGACGCCCTTCGGCCTGTCGCGGCCAATGCCGCTTCTCCACCAGGAGCACGTTGACGTAGAGCATCAGCCCGGCGATGGAGAGGAAGTAGAGGAGCCCGGAGAAGCTCATGACGCCGCGGGCGAAGTCATCGAAGTGCCGGTAGACACCGAGGGGCGCCAGGAACTCGCCGAGACCGGCTCCGAAGGAACCCATCAGGTCGATGAGGACGAGGAAGGCGCAGAAGACGGCGCCGACGATGAAGGCGATGGTGGCGTTGGCCGTGAGCAACGAGGCCAGCATCCCCACGGCGATCAAAGCCGCTCCCAGCAGCCAGTAACCCACGTAGTTGCTGAACATGAGTCCCAGGTCGGGACTGCCGAGCCAGCTCAGGACCAGGACGTGGCTCAGGGAGAGCACCAGCGACGCGGTGTAGATGCCGAGGGTGGCCAGGTACTTGCCGATGACGATCTCGAGGCTCGTGGCCGGGAGCGTGAAGAGCAGCTCGTCGGTGCCCTGTTTCCTCTCCTCGGACCAGACCGACATGGTCAGCGCCGGAATGAAGAACAGGAGCAGGTAGGGAAACATGTAGTTGAGCTGGTCCAGATTGGCCAGATTGTCCAGGAAGAAACGATCCTGCCAGAAGGCCGCCGCCGTGCTCAGAAGGATGAACAGCGTGATGAAGACGTAGCCGGTGGGACTCGTGAAGTACTTCCACAGGTCCCGCTTCACCAGCGCCAGGACGAAAGTGGTGTTGATCTCGGGTCGCTTCACTCTCCACCTCCCGATTCGGACGCTTCGGTAACTCCGGCCTCCTCCGCGTCTGATCCGTTGCCGGACGAGACAGGGGCCCCGCCGGATTCAGCCTGAGTCATGCGGTAGAAGGAATTCTCCAGGGACCCGTCCTCCATCAATTCCCGGGGACTCCCGTCGAAGATCATCCGCCCGTCGTGGACGAAGAGCACCCGGTCGGCCACGGCGTCCACCTCCTGCAGAATGTGGGTCGAAATGAGAATCGTCTTGCGCTTGCCCAGCTCCTGAATGCTGGACCGGAATTCCCGGATCTGGTTCGGGTCCAGACCGGCAGTGGGCTCGTCCATGATCAAGACGTCGGGATCGTGGAGCATGGCTTGGGCCAGCCCCACCCGCTGCCGGTATCCCCGGGAGAGCTTCCCGATGGGCTTCTCCAAAACGTCGTCCAGTGCGAACTGCCGGTTCACGGCGCCGATTCGCTCCTCCATCTCGCCACCGGCCAGGCCGCGGGCCTCTCCAAAGAACCTGAGCAACTCCGACGGAGTCATGTCCAGGTACAAGGGCCCGTTCTCGGGCAGGTAACCCAGAATCCGGGACGCCTCGAGCCGGTTCTCATGGATGTTGAGACCACCGATGAGGGCGGAGCCTTCACTGGCGGCCAGATAGCCGGTGAGGATCCTCATGGTGGTGGACTTGCCCGCGCCGTTGGGCCCCAGAAAGGCCACGATCTGGCCTTCCGGAATGGAGAAACTGATGTCCTCGATGGCGACGAAGGGCCCGTAGTACTTGCTGAGCCCCTGGGCTTCGATCATGGTGCGGGGGGAGCTTTCCATGTTCTCCTTCCTCATTGATACATTTCGGCGGTCACGGACCGGTCACTCTCTGTTGTCCGCTGGTCATCCGTCGGAGGTGAGTTCGGGTTCACTTGCCGGCAACCAGCCCACTCGTGCAACTTGCAGCGGGGAAGTGTCCCGCGAGAAAGGATATTCTAGCACCAGAACGTCGGAATCTGTCAATTGCCGCGGCGTCGGCCAGGTCAGTTGTCCGGTCCAGCCGGCAGGCGACCCGGCCGGCTCGGGAAACGTGGGGAGCGGGACCCATTGGGGAGGGAAAAGATGAAACAATTTCTGATGGCTGCCGGCGTGTTTCTCCTGGCTTCGGCGTGCGATGTCACGGACATCGTCACTTCCGGCGCCAGGGTCGGCGATCCAAGCGAAACGGTGCCTGAAGCCGGACCGCAACTGGGCGTCATCAGCTTTCCCAACAGCGGTGGCGCCGCCGCCCAGGAACCGTTCCTGCGGGGCATGCTGCTCCTGCACAGCTTCGAGTACGACGATGCGGCGTCGGCATTTCAAGACGCCCAGGCCGCCGATTCCTCATTCGCTTTGGCCTATTGGGGAGAGGCGCTCACGCACTACCGGCCGGTCTGGCACAACGAGAACCTGGATCAGGGGCGGTCGGCACTCGAGAAGGCTCCTAAGAACCCGGCCGTCACCTCGAGAGAGCAGGCTTACCTGGACGCCGCGGCAATCCTGTTCGGCGATGGCGAGCAGGATCGGCGCTGGAAAGATTACTCCGAGGCCATGGGGCAGCTATCGAGAGACCATCCGGAGGACCTGGAAGCCGCCAGCCTCCATGCCGTCTCCATGTTCGCCGTGACCGGAGGGGAGCGCGACTTTCGAACGTACATGAAAATCGCATCGATCGGCCAGGAAGTCTTTCGCCGGAACCCCGATCATCCGGGAGCACTGCACTACCTGATCCACGCTTTCGACGATCCGATCCACGCCCCTCTCGGCCTGCCCTACGCGCATCGCTATTCGAAAGTGGCCTCGGCGGCGCCCCATGCTCAGCACATGCCCTCGCATATCTTCCTGGCTCTTGGCATGTGGGACGAATGCATTTCGTCGAACATCGACTCATGGAACTCTTCCGAAGAGCGCGTGGCGCGGCTGGGCTTGGGAAGCGAGGACCGGGGCTACCATGCCCTCTCGTGGATGCAATACGCGTATCTGCAAAAGGGAATGCTGGCCGAGGCCCGGGAGAAGTTGTCGATCGTCGAGCAGGATGCCGCCCAAGCCGACTCGAGCCGGGCACGCAGACACCAGGCCTACATGCGCGCACACTTCCTCATCGACGGGGAACAATGGGCCGCCGACGTGCGGACCGTTGACGACCAGGATCTGGGCTCCGGGGCCTGGGGTGTGAACGCGCTCACCGAGGGAATTCGCGCGCTCAAGACCGGAGACCTCGCCGGCGCCCGCGAATGGGCGGAGAAGCTTCAGGCCAAGTCGGACGCCGAAGGCGATGAAGAATCCTCACTGCCGATTGCCGCGTTGGAACTCGATGGCCTGCTGCAGTTCGAAGACGGAAAGACCGACGCGGCCGTAGCGACGCTTCGCAAAGCCGTTCAGCTCGAGGAGCAGACGCCATTCGGTTACGGACCGCCGTTGCCTCCCAAACCGGCCCTCGAACTGCTGGGCGAGATCCTGCTGGCAATGGACCGGGCCGAAGATGCGGTGGAGGCATTCCAGGCGTCCCTGGAGCGCGCGCCCCGGCGAGCGCTCTCACTGCGGGGCCTGAGCCGTGCCGCGGCTGCTGCCGGCGATCGGGAGATCGCCGACCGTGCGAATGCGGAGTTGCGGGACCTGGCGTCGAGGCGGAGCGGCGGTATCCAACCGCCGCATTCCCGACGACCGACGGGCGAATGAGCGAACAAGGGAGCAGAGGAACGGGCGACTGGAATTCGCCTCTCCCGAGCCGCGCGTTGACTCGGAGCCTGGGCCGGAAACATACTCTGCTCCGGTCGATCTGACCCTCGCCAACCAAACGGAGGAGAGGATTCGTGGCACTGAAATCGGACTTCGAGAAGCGCCTTCGCTCAGGTTTCGCAGCACTTTGGATCCTGGTGGGGCCGATGGCGTGCGCTCCGCCTCCGGAAGGCCCGGAGACGGCTGGCTCCGACCCGGACGAGGTCCGGAGGGCCCTGAAACAGGCGGTGGAATTCTTCCGCACTCGCGTGTCCAATTCCGGCGGTTATCACTTCCGGTACGCCACGGACCTGAGTTATGGACGGTCCGAGGCCGCTCACGGTCCGACCCAGGTAACGGTGCAGACCAGCGGAACCCCCCTGGTGGGCATGGCCTATCTGAGGACCTACGAGGCCACGGCAGACCCTTACTATCTGGAGGCGGCCCGGGAAACCGCCCTGCTGCTGGTCCGGGGTCAGCACTGTTCCGGGGGTTGGGACTACATCATCGAATTGGACCCCGAACGACGCCGCTCCTACCCCTACCGGGTCGACGGGGATTGTGCCGAGAGGCCGGATTCCGTTCCGGAAGACGGCTCCCCCGGTTCAAGGGCGGCCAGCACGCTGGACGACAACGTCACCCAGGGCGCGCTCCGGCTCCTCATGCGGGTGGATCGGGAACTGGAATTCCAGGACGCCGAGATCCACGAGGCGAGCCTCTTCGCCCTGGATCAACTGGCCCGGGCCCAATACCCCAACGGCGCGTGGCCTCAACGATTTCGGGACGTCGCCGATTCCGGCCTCCCGGGTACCCGGTCCGCCGCGTATCCCGGCTCGTGGCCGCGCGAATGGCCGGGTCCCGACTACCGCCACCACTACACCCTCAACGACAACGCCATCCTGGATGTCATCGACACCCTCCTGGAAGCGGCGCGAATCTACGGGGAGCCTCGTTACCGGGAAGTGGCTGCGAAGGGAGGCGACTTCCTCCTGCTGGCCCAGATGCCCGATCCCCAACCGGCCTGGGCTCAGCAGTACGACAGCCGCATGCACCCCGCCTGGGGCAGGATCTTCGAGCCGCCGTCGGTCACCGGTTCCGAGTCTCAGGCCGTCCTGCAGATGCTCCTGGTGCTGTACCGCGAGACCGGACGGAAGAAATACCTGGAGCCCTTCCCCAGAGCCGTCGAATACCTGCGGAAATCCGACCTGCCTGCCGACGGGCCCTGGCGGCAGGCAGGCGGCCGATGTGGTCCCGGCGCACTCTGTCTGGCCCGATTCTACGAGCTCGGCACCAATCGCCCCCTCTTCATCACCAAGGGGACCCGGGTCCGGGTGGAAGCGGGATCCAGCCGGCTGCTGGACGGGTACGAGTTGAGCTACTCGCCGGTGAGTGTCATCCGCCACTACGGCCTCTGGACCGACGGCGGCCGCCTGGAGCAGGCGGAGCAGGAATACCGGTCGCTGCTCTCCCGGGACCCCTCGGCCATTCGACGCCCGGAGCGCCTCCGCGGGCTCTCACCCTGGCGGGGGGAGACCGCGTACCCGTCAGGCCCGGAGCTGGCCCGCCTGGCGGGGAGCCTGGTGCGGAGCCTGGACCCGCGGGGGGCGTGGGTCGAGGAGGGATCGGTGGGCAAGGCCGGCCCGGTGGTTTCTCTCTTCGCCGCCGAAGACATGGTCGTGACCATCGACGACCGGACCATCCCTCTGAACGAGAACGGCAGGCTGACCGTCTTTCGCGGAGACAAGCCGCCGCTGGAGCGGATCCTCAGCTCCCGGACCTTCGCCCGAAACATCGAGACCTTGGCGGCCTACCTGAGCGAGAGCGGCCGGTGACGCCGAGGCTCCCGTCGTGACCTGGATCGGGGAACACGGCCTCGTCCTGGCGCTCCTGGGGGTCTACACGGCTCTCATGGTCTACCATGCCTGGATCGGGCAGCGCCGGACCCGGGGCTGGCTGGACTTCTTCGTCGCCGGACGGTCCCTGGGAGGCGTCACGCTGGGGATCTCGTTTTTCGCCACCTACGCCAGCACCAACAGCTACGTGGGTTTTTCGGGGCAGGCATACAGCTACGGGCTGTCCTGGCTGCTCCTGGTGCCCTTCGCGGTGGGTTTCACCTGGATGGCCTGGATCTGGGTGGCGCCGCGGCTGCGGGAGCGGACCGCCTCGCTGGGATCGGTCACCATCCCCGACTTCATCGGATTCCGTTTCGCCAGCACTCCGGCCCGGGTGGGAGCGGCCCTGCTGGTCCTCTTCTCCAGCGTGATCTACATGACGGCGGTCTTCAAAGGAATCGGCAACCTGCTGGAGGCGGTCCTGGAGGTCCCCTACTGGACGGCCATCGGAATGGTTCTGGTCGTGGTCATGCTCTACACCGCCGTGGGCGGCTTCCATTCGGTGGTCCGGACCGACGTGATCCAGGGCGGCATGATGATCGTCGCCGCCGTGGTGCTCTTTACGGGGACCTGGCGGGCCGCCGGCGGCTGGGAGCCGATCTCCCAGGCCGTGGACCAGGTTCCCTCCTCGGTGGCGGGACCACTCCCGCTGACTCTCCTGCTGGGCGTCATCTTCGCCACCACCATCAAGGCGTTGGTGGAGCCCCGGCAACTGTCCCGCTTCTATGCCCTGGAGGACGAACGGGCGGTCCGCCAGGGCACCTGGATCTCCCCGGGAATCTTTCTGCTGGTCTTCAGCCTGCTGACGCCCATCGGGCTGTTCGCGCGACGGATTCTGCCTCCAGGTCTGGAAGACACGGACCGGGTCGTTCCGGCGCTGCTGGCCGGGGGCGAGGTCTTCGGTCCCTTCGTGAGCGCCTTCCTGTTCGTGGCCATGGTGTCCGCCGCCATGTCCTCTCTGGACTCGGTGCTTCTGGTGGTGGCCTCCACCTGCGAGCGGGACCTGGTGGGCCTGGTCTGGAAGGAACGCAGCGAACGCGCGCGTCTGCAGTCCACCCGCATCTACGTCGCACTCTTCGCCGTCGTGACCGCCCTGGTGGCATTGAATCCGCCGGGCGGCGTCGTCTCCATCACGGCGTTCTCCGGGAGCCTCTACGCCGCTTGCTTTCTGCCCAGCCTGCTGTTCGGACTCTACTGGAACCGGGGCAACGGCCAGGCGGTCGTGGCTTCCTATGCCGCGGGCATCGCCTGCCTGATCATCTGGCCCCATCTTCCCGAGGGCGCCCTGGTCCACCGCGTCTTCCCGGCAGTGATTCTCTCGACCCTCGCCTACGTCTCGGTATCCCTACTGACCCCGCCGGCCGTCCCCGTCTCCGATGCCGGGAATTCCGCCGGTTCGCTGCGCGGACAGGCGTGAAAGTCGCCGGCTCCGGCTGGTGACAGTCCGTGGTGAAAGTCCCGCGAGCACCGAGACCGTTCCTGCGCCCGCCGGACAAGGCGCTACGGGTGCGCATACCGGGAGTATGTGGGCCCATAGCAACGCCGTCCGCGCCTGTGGAGGGACGGTCGAATGCCGTGACGATTTTTACCACGGGCTGTTAACATCAACCGCATCCCATGAAGGCGCTGCTGCTGGAACGCCCCGGACGGCTCGAGGTGGCCGACGTGCCGGAACCGGAATGCGGGGATCACGACGTCTTGATCCAGGTCGGTGCGGTCGGCGTCTGCGGCACCGACTTCCACATCTTTCAGGGCGAAGCCAACTACAACTCCGATGGCGAAGGACGGACGATTCCTCTCTCCGTCCAGCCCCAGATCCTGGGGCACGAATTCTGCGGGACCGTTCTGGAAGCCGGCTCCCAGGTTCGGGACCTGGCGCCCGGTGACCGGGTGGCCGTGGACCAGGGGCTGAACTGCTACAGCCAGCGGATCACTCCGGTCTGCGAGTACTGTGACGGCGGCGACTCGCACCAGTGCCTCCACTATCAGGAACTGGGCATCACCGGCATTCCGGGAGGCATGCGGGAACGGGTGGCGATTCCCGCGGTGAACGCGGTCCGGCTGGAGGGGGAGATGGGTTTCCCCGAGACCGCCCTCTCGGAACCCTTGGGATGCATCCTCCACGCCCTGGACCGGGTGGTGCGCACGCACGCCCGCTACATGTTCCAACCGGGCTCCCACGGGTCCCGGCCGATCGAAAACGTCCTGATCCTGGGCGCCGGACCCGCCGGCCTCCTGTTTCTACAGAACCTCCGCAGGGAAGTGCGATTCGAAGGGGTCATCCTGGTGGCGGACCGCGTCCCGGAAAAGCTGAGCCTGGTGAAGCGTTTCGGAGGAACGCCCTTGGACGTGGGACAAACCGACCTGGTGGAGAGGGTTTCCCACCTGACCCGGGGCCGGAAGATCGACCTCCTCATCGAGGCCACCGGCAGCGGGGCCGCCTTCCGGACCATCTCCTCGCTGATTCGAAAGCAGGGCACCGTATTGCTCTACGGGCATGGGCACCAGGGGACCGATCTCAGCGTCATCAATCTCCTCCTTTTCCTGGAGCCGACGCTGGTGGTCTCGGTGGGGGCCTCGGGCGCGCTGAATCCGGCAACCGGGCGGTCCGAGACCACGACCCGGGCCGTGGAACTGATTCAGACGGGTCAAGTAGACGTCCGGTCCCTCATCACCCACCGTTACGCCTCCCTGGAAACGGTGAGGGGCGCCTTCGGCGACGACTCCAAGGACGCGGCCTACATCAAGGGGGTCCTGGAAGTTTCCTGAAAGCGCACCCGGATCGATACAGGAATCGGGATCATTTCAGATGATCAGTGGAGCCTCGATGGGTTCGTTTGGGTCGTCTTCCAGGCCCAGGTCCTCCAGGACGAGCCGGCGGATCTGCTGCAATTCCTCTCTCCCCTGCGGGGTAAGGGTGCTCAACAGCAGCCGGGGCAGATGGTTTCGCAGCCACTGCCGGACGAAATGGCCGGGAATCCCGAGACGGCGGCAGGGCCAGACGATCTTGTCGGCCACCATGCGGGTGCGTTCCAGGAGTCCGAACGAGGAGACCACGGGCTCGTTGAGCGTGGTCCGGTTGAACACGACGAGGCAGCCGCCGGCCAGCAGGCTCTCCACGGTCACCACCGCCTCGCAGCCGTGCTTGAAATAGGCGTCCTCCGTCCCCCCGCACAGATCGGGCTCGGTCAGGAAGACCCGCCGGGCAAGGCCGCGGCTGAGAATCTTCAATCCGGAGTGGAAGTCGGGAAACTCCTCCAGCACCGTGGCGTATTCAAGCCGCAACGGAGCCCCCCGGACCGCGGCCGACCAGGTCAGTGCGTCCAGGAGAACGCGGTCGGCCAACTCCTCCATCTCGCCCCTCATGAGGCCCATGGGCCGGTGCCGGCTGATTCTTCGGCCCAGCACCAGGACTTCCAGATCCGGGTCGTGACGCCGCGCGTACTGGGCCGACCGGATCCCGTTGGCAAGCTCGTGAGGGAAATGGTCCCCGTCCGCGTCCAGCGCGGCCAGATAGTCATGGCCCCCTTCCTCCAACAAGACCTCCATGCCCTGCCGCACGGCCTGGAGCTTGCCCTTGTTCCGGCGGCGCCAGGTGAGCCGGACCTGGAACCGGCGGGACAGGACTTCTCCCACGTCTCTCCCGTAGGGTTCGCCGTCCACGCTCAAACAGACGGACCCGGGACGTTCGACCTGGCGGACGCAGGCATCGACGGTGTCCGCCAGCAGGTCGTGACCCACCTGCCGATCCACGCCGGGTGGAAAGTAAACCGGAATGACGATGCCGGTCGATGTCCGCACCGCCTCCGAGCTGGAGCGGAAGGAGTGGGGTTGGGTCATGTTCGCCATCCGCGGTGTCGAGCCTACCGGATGCCGGCCCCTGCCAATAGCCGTTCAGCCAAGATTCACAACCGGCAGCGGCATTCGCCCCGGCTTCATTCGGACTTGATCCGGAGCAGCTTGAGCAGCCTCCGGTCCCGGTCATCGAGCACTTTCCCCGATTCGTCTCCGGCATAGTCGTAAAAACCGGCGCCGCTCTTGACGCCCAGCCGGCCCGACGCCACCAGCGTCTCCAGCAGCCGGAGGCCTCCCCGGGCCGCCGACAGGTGAGGGTTCAAGTTCCGGGTGACGATGTTGAAGACGTCCAGGCCGCCCAGATCTGCGATCTCCAGGGGACCCAGCAGCGCCCATCGCATTCCCAATCCGTCCTTCATCGCCACGTCGATCTCGGCGCTCGTCGCGACACCCTCTTGCACCAGGTGGACCGCCTCCCGAACCAGGGCGGCCTGGAGCCGGACGGTGACATATCCGGGAACCTCTTTCCGCACCACGATGGGCCTTCTTCCGATGCGGCGGGCCATGCCCATGACCAATTCGACGGTCCGGTCCGACGTGGCCTCTCCGGGGATGACTTCCACCAGTGGAATGAGGTGGGCCGGGTTCAGGAAATGGAGACCGGAAAAACGCTCCGGCCCCGACACGGCGGTTGCCAATCGGGAGATGCTCAACCACGAGGTGTTGGTGGTCAGGACGGCATCGGGACGGCAAATCTCAGCCAACGACCGGAACAGCCCGATCTTGGCGTCCATATCCTCGACGATGGTCTCGGCCACGAATTCGACGGAGGCCAGATCCGAGAGCTCCAGGGTGGAGTTCAGGCGGGCCCTGGACTCTCTGGATTCCTCCGCCGTCAGGGTCCCGGATTCCATGAGGATATTCTGGTTGCGGCGCACCCCGGCCAGACCCCGTTTAATGCCGGCCGCCGACCGGTTGTACCAGGTGACGTCAAAGCCCGCCTCGGCGAAGAGCTGGGCGATGCCCGTTCCCATGGTGCCCGCTCCCGCGACTCCGACTCTTCTGATCTGCTCCAATCGCATGTTCTCACCTCCGCCGGATCCCGGACCGTCACCTGACGTGAAAATCGATCATCTTCTCGATGGCTTCCCTGCAGACCGGGCAGAAATCGGGTTCATCGCGGCTGAACATGATGCAGGTCAGCGCGGGACGGTACAGCCCGGTGGGCGTGTAGCTGGCCCCTTCGAAAGCGCCCACGACGCGCCGCTGAGGGTCCCTTTCTTCAACCGTCGTTCCAGCGTCCGAATTCTCTCCATTGCTCCGGCTTCTGATCTCGTGTCCCTGCTTGTCCCAAGGAGTGGGAAGCGGCGTTCCCTCCTGCACCAGGTGGCCCCATTTGAGCCGGGCCGGATCCAGAAGGGCCGTGATGTTCGGCTCCCAAGGCTCCACGCCGGGCGCCACGAGGTCCAGGTAGGACACGGTCGAAGTGTAGTACTCGTCTCCGAGACCGGCGAAGAGATGTCCGAATTCATGCACGAGAAGGTGGGAGCTGTAGGGAGAATCCGCGGCCACCACCGCGTAGAGATTGAAGATTCCGCCTCCTCCATACTCCTCCTCATTGACCAGGATGACGACGAAATCGCTGGGAGCGGAGGCCGCCGCATCCCGCCAGGCCCGGTCGTCCGTGGTCAGGATGTAGCGCTTCAATCCGAGGGCACCGTAACTGGCCCCCAGAGGCGAATTTCTGGCGACGCCGGCGGCCGGCCGGGACACGCCTGCGGCCTGCGCCGGCGTAAAGAGGACTGTCACGTTGAAGTCGGTCCGGCGCGAAGCCAAGGGCTCGACCCGGAAGAGGGCCTCGGCAAGGCGCTCTGCGTCCCGCTTGAACTCGTCTTCTTCCGGATACCCGTCTCCCAGGAAAAGAAGGTCCACCTTCCGCGTCGAGGGACCGTTTCGCATCAGTGTCGTCGCGTCGCCGGGTCTGGTTGGAGAACGGTCGATCTCGTTGGCTCGGGGATCGATTAAAAGATCCCACACCGGCTGGAACACCTGTTGGTGGTCCCGCTTGTGGAGTTCCAACCGCACGGTTCGCCGCGGCTCCGGAAAGCAGACCGCTTCCGGAAACGTGCGCCAGATTTCCTGTCTGGCCTCTTCCGTCGTTTCCCACTCCCCGTAGATGCTGGAGAACCCTCTGGAGAACAGGACACGCCCGGATTCGGGATCGGTCAGCCGGAAGCGGTACTTGCCCAAGCCGGTCGAATCCAGCACGCGGCGCGGATTCCCGGCCCAGGGGCCTTCGACCCGGATTCGATCCAGGCTGAAACGCTCCTTCGTGGCCGTTCCGGTATGGAAGTAGTCGACCCGCATGAGGGCGCTCGTGAAATCCCGGAGGAAGGGGTCCTCCATTTCCGCGGCCGTCCAAGCCATGGCCGCCAGGGCGATCCAGATCGGCATTTGCTGCACCCTACCAGCCCGTGGCGAAGGTCGTCACGGGCATTCGATTCGGTCTGCAATCGGGTGGAGGGTGTGGCGGCCTTCGAGACCGTTCCTTCGCCCTGTCTTCAGCTCGCTTCAAAGCGGGCGAGGATTTCCATGAGAGACAGCGGGTCAACCCGGGCTTTCCGGAGTCGAACGGACCAGTGCAGGTGCGGACCCGTGACCCGGCCCGTGGACCCGACGTGACCGATGAGGTCTCCGCGTTCCACCAGGTCCCCCTTCTTGACCGTAAAGTCATCGAGATGGGCGAAATAGGAATACAGTCCCTGGCCGTGGTCCAGGATCACCGTGTTGCCCGCGTAGTAGAGATTCCGGGCCAGCACCGCCACTCCGGCGTTGGGACTCTTGACGGGAGTGCCCCTGGAGGCCCGAAAGTCGGTTCCGCTATGGGGGCTGCGAGGTTTGCCGTTGAGGATGCTCCGCTTGCCGAAACTGCTGTTGGCCCGCCCCGGAACGGGCCGGAGGAAAAACCCGGCCCAGTGGCGTTCGCTGCCCGCTTCGGCGAATATGCCGGAAACGAGCCGGCGTTCCCGCTTGATTCGAGCCAGGGACTTTTTCGGAGGCGTCACGAATTTTTCCGGCAGGTTGAGTCTGCGCGTCGGGAAATTCTTGTTCTTGACCGTGATGCGGTGATCCGCCCGGGCAAAAATACGGTCCTGCTCGTAGAGATCGAACCGGAGCAGATACCCACCCGGTTTCGTATCCAGATCGATTCCGACCAGTGCCCACCAGTTGGTCGGGACCTCTCCCAGGCCGGGGTCGAGAGGCAGTTTCTGCTGAAAGACCCGCAATGCCACGCGATCCACGGTAGGCGGAGCGGTCAGGGTGACCAGCATCACCTCACCCGGCTGGAAGGCCCTGGCGAGCGGCGTGATCCGGATCCCCTCGGGTGCGCCGTCCGTGGCCGGAGGCGGTTGTCCGAACAGTGGTACGGTCAGGAGGAGCAATAGGCAAGGAATGACTCGCATGGCTGTCCGGCAGATTACCACGCCAGTCTGATGCCAAAGGATTCAGCCGCAAGGGTTTGGCCCCAGTGTCTCCCGTTGCCGCGGGGACTCGTCGCGGGTTTTTTTCGTTTCGACTTGCCGGTTCCTCTTCCAGAGCTGGAGGCGCCGTCAGAAATATTGCTTGAAGCCGAAGAAAAGGGTCCTGGGAACCGCCCCGTACTCGGTTCCCGGCTGGCCGTCCACTCCAGGATTGGCGCCAAATCCGAACTGGCTTCCCACCAGAAATTCCGAGTCATTGCCGGTGGACCAGGTCAAAGAGGGGAGCCAGAGGAGAGAGCCGTCGCTCCCGTTAACGAGTGCGGTGGTGGAAAAAGTAAAGAGAGGGTGCAGGAGCATAGCCAGCGAAACCCCTCCGTAGAGCTGGCCCGTGCCGTTGACCTCGCCGCGAGAGATCCGGTCCGAGTCGAAATAGAGGGGATATTCTCCGGGCGCCCCGGTCCCATACCCATTGTAGGCGCCCTCCAGAATCAAGGTCAGGTAAGGCGTCAATTGTTGATCGACGCCCACCGACCCCCTCCAAAACGTCTCCCGGTTCCGCTCCGCGTCCGCGGCGTCTCCGGACCGTGTCCAGCTGACCTCGCCCCGCAGTCCGGTCCCGGCAACGTCGGAAGTCACGAAAAGACCGGCCACGTCGTCCCCGTGGAAACTCCCCCCCATGAACCCCACGTCCACTGCGCCGGCGTTCAGCCGAAGCTGGAACCCGGCGGCGGCGTCCTCTCCGGGATCGGGACCCAACGAGGCGGCCACCACCTCCAGCTCGGAGAACTGCCCCAGGCGCACTACGCCTCGGACGGCGTCGATGCCCGGCTTGTAGTCCCGGTCGAGGCGCTGGGGAGCGAAGGGAGCGAAGAGATCCAGGGCCGGCCAGAAGTAACTGACGCCCCAGGTGAGTGCCTGCCTCCCGACGATGACGTTCAGCGGGTCGAACTCCAGCTCCAGGTTCAGGCGGTCGAAAGCGGCCAGCAGGCGGCCCTCGGTCCGGTTCATGAGATGGCGCTCCATCGGCAGGTAGAGATTCGCCGAGGAATCGGCCAGATCGGCCGAAGCGGACAGCGGAGGAGACAGGAAATTCAGTATGGCGTGGGATTCCACGCGGGCGCGCCGCGTGAACTCGAAATTGGAGGTCAAACGGAATATGGCCAGCTCGGAATCACGCCTGGCCGTCGGCGCAAGCTTCTCTCTCAGGAAGAGATAGGACCGAATCGATCCGCCCCAGTCCAGGTCCTGGGCCTGGAGCACAGGCGTGGCCAGCATCCAGAACAGAGGAAGAAGCCTGGGCCAATGCCTCGGACTACCGCCGATCGTCGGCATCGACTTCCCCATCCACCAGGCGGATGGTCCGCCTGGCCCGTTCCATGACCCTGGGATCGTGGGTGGAGAAAATAAAGGTCGTCCCGTTTTCCCGATTGAGCCTCTCCATCAGATCCAGCAGGGAGAGGGCCGTGCGGCTGTCCAGGTTGGCCGTAGGCTCGTCGGCCAGAATCAAAGGCGGCTTCGCCACCACCGCCCGCGCCACCGCCACGCGCTGCTGTTGTCCGCCTGACAGCTGGTCCGGCTTTCGGTCTTCCAGTCCACCCAATCCCACCTCCTCCAGAATGGCCCGAACCTTCTCCCGGCGTTGACGCCGCGGCACTCCTCGAAGCAAGAGTATGAATTCGGCGTTTTCCTGCACCGTCAGCACCGGCAACAGATTGTTGGCCTGAAAGATGAATCCGACCCGCTCGAGCCGGAGCCGGGTCAGTTGCTTGCGGCTTCTCTCAGCCAGATCGATCCCCTGCAGGCGAATCCGGCCCCGGGTGGGATGGTCGATTCCACATGAGACGTTGAGCAGGGTGGTCTTGCCCGATCCGGAAGGACCGGCGACGGCCACCAGTTCACCCCGCCGGATGGTCAGGTCGACGTCTCGCAGGGCGTGAACCGTCTGCTCTCCTTGCAGGTAGACGCGCGAGACATTCTCGAGCCGAAGAAGGTCCGGTTCGCTCGAATGGGCCATATCTACATTCGTCCCAGCAACTGTACGCTGACCCGGCGCCCGGCTCGCCACGCCGGGACCAGAGCCAGAATCATGGTCAAGAACATGATGATCGATGCCGAGACGAGAAGGCGTTCGTTCGACAGCCGCGAGTAGAGTACCGGGTCCATCACCGCGCCGGCGGCGGACAGATCCCCTTCCCCATCGTAAAAGGCTTCCAGGGGCAGCCCGTGGGACTCCAGATACAGATGCGCGCCATAGCCGAGAGCCAGCCCCGCGGCCGTTGAAAACAGAGCCAACAGGACCGCTTCGGTGAACATCATGAGGAAACGCCCGGCAGGGGTTAATCCCAGCGCGTCCAGGAGCGCATATTCGCGCCTCCGTTCCAGCGCCGACATCATCAGTGTGTTCAGGACCACGAAGGCGATGAGGAGGAGAAAGATACCGTTGAACAGATAGTTTCCGGCGTTGTCCATGCGAATGAATTCGATGAGTTCCGGCATGGCTTCCGCCCAGTCCAGCACTTCGGCCGACGCGGGCAGATCCGTCCGGCCGCGCCGTGCCAGCGCATGGGCTCCTTCGACGTCTTCCATGAAGACAGCGACCTGATGGACCTGACCGGGCAACAGCAACAACTCCTGGGCGGCCTCCAACGGGATGATCACCAGTCGTTGGTCCAGTTCGTCCATTCCCGTCCGCAGGATTCCATGGACCCGCAGGAGACGGGACTGGAGCTCGGCGCTTCCCGAGGCCTGGGAAAGAACCACGAACTTCGAACCCAAGCCCACGCCGAGCTTCCTGGCAACACCGGCGCCGACGACAGCCTGGTCTCCTGTTTCGGAACTCAGGAACTCTCCCGCCACCAGCTTCTCGCCGTATTTGGAGGCCTCGCTCTCGGGCCCGGGTTGGGAGCCGATGACCCGGACCGCCGTTGAACCATCGGCAGAGGAGGCGAGCCCCGTGGAGAAGACTCGCTCCACCCGACTCTGAACCGAGCCATCGAAGCCCTCCTGTTCGATCCAGACTCGGACCTGGGACAGGGTTTCCGCTTCCAACGCCCGCTGAACGCCGCCGTGGTCGTGATAACCCTGGTGCTGGATCAGGACGTGGCCGGAACCCATGCGGACAGCGTTGTCGATCATCTGGAGATGGCTGCCGTCCCCCAGCCCGAATGTCACCAGCAGCAGCGCCAGTCCCAACGCCACCGTAGCCGCGGTCAAAACGGTCCGGCGCCGGTTGCGCCCCAGGTTTCTCCAGGCCAGCTTGAGAATGATCTTCACGCAGTCAGGCTTTCGACAGGTTTCTCATGGCCAGGACCGGATTCACGAACGCGGCCCGCAGAGCCGGGAGCAGTGATGCGGCGACGGTGGCCAGAAGCAGCCCCACGGCCGGCAACCAGACGGCGACCCAGGACCAGGCAACGGGAATCACCGGATCCATCCGGGTCTCCAGCAAGGAGATCTCGCCCATCCAGGATCTCAGGTCCAGTCCGGTGGAACTCAGATGCCACACCAGCAGGCTGCCCAGGACCAGGCCGGTGCCCAGACCCGCCACCGCCAGAGCGATGCTCTCGGAAACGACGGTGAGAACCACCGAGGCCGGCCGCATGCCCAGGGCCGACAGCATTCCCAGTTCCCGGACCCTCTCGAAGACCGACATGAGCATGGTGTTGAGGACGCCCAACGCTGCGAAGAGCCCCACCAGCCCGATCATGACGACGTAGCTGGCGGTCACCATGTCCAGGTAGTCGCTCAGGGTGGGAAGGAGGCTCCTCCAGCTCCGGGCCACGGCGCCCGGGGGAAGGATGTCCGAATCGTTCAGTCTCGTCGCAAACGCCTCCGCCTGTCCGGGATCGCGAAGCTTGATCGTGATTTCATGAATACGCTCCGGCGCCAGCGACAACAACTCTTGAAGGTCCGTCAAGTGAACCAGCATCAGTGACCGGTCCAGAAACGCCATGCCCGTGCGCAGCGTTCCCCGGTTCCGGTAGAGATCATTGCCGATGGTTCCATCGGCGGCCTGGGTGACCAGTGCGATCTCGGTTCCCGTTCCGGCCACCAGCTCCTGTTGAAGGTTCTCCCCCAGAAGAAGGCCCCGTCCCTGGAGATTCTTCGGGCTCCCCTGCCCCTGCAGCCCGCTGACCTTGGATTCCTGAACCGGATCGATCCCCACGATTGCCACTCCGGCTGAGGATTCACCCGTGGACGCCAGACCGGCGGCGTGAATCCGGGCTGTGGATGCGGCCACTTCGGGTTCGCGCCGCAGCCTCTCGGCGAGGGCCCGCCAATCGGTCCCCTCGCTGCCTCCCAACGTTTCGTAAAGGTCCCGGTCGGGCAGATACTCCGGGTGGTGGATCTGAACGTGCCCCACCAACAGATCGGTGCCGTTGTTGAGCATCTGGACCCGCATGCCCTCGGTGATGCTGACCAGGAACATCAGGACGGCATACCCCGAAGCCAGGCCGACGATGGTGATGAGGCTTCGCAGAGGATTCCTCCACAGATTCCTCCATCCCAGGAGAAACACCATTACCGTCTTGCCCGCAGATTGGAGAGGGAGAAGGTCTTTTCGGCAATGGGAACGTCGAAGGAGAGATCCTTGTAGATCATCTCGGTGGATTCCCCCGGTTTGTTTTCGGGGACGATGCTCATGCGCGTGGGAATCCGCCGCCCACCCATGACCGCATAGTCCGAAAAGCTCATGGTCCGTTTCAGAGCCTCGTCCTCGCCGTAGTACCGGGCCCAGACCGGCAACAGGTCAGCCTGCCGGACCCGGTAGACGATCCGGCCCCAGACCACCGGCGCCTCCGGTTTGGGGACGAGTTCGAACTCCCAGACCGGCACTCCCTCCTTCTCGCCCTCGAAGGAGATCCCGATGTCGTAGTCCCGGACCAGGCGGCTCTCCTTGACCAGGTCGTCGTTGGTGAGGTGGGACCCCATCCATGCGCCCATCATCATGGACGTGGGGACGCGGATGACCCGCTCGATCTTGGACAGGTAGTTCCACATGTTTGAACCCACCCTCAAGGTGGCGGTTCCGCGGTTCTTCCTGGGAGCCAGGATCCGAATCAGGGCCTTGTCGGTGCCCTCGGACCAGATCCGCAGAGTCATGCTGCGGTTCCACCTCCGGGTCGCCACCTTCATCTGGACCGTTCCCGTCGAGGACTCTCCGCGCAGCATCCGGTCGACCCGGTCCATGATCTCCCGGGCCCGATCCTGCAGGATCGACGGCGAGGCCTGGTTGGAAGACGGCTGGACGGGTTCCAGCCATGAACCGGCGATGAACAGAAAGAGAAGGATCCCCGGCAGTGACCGATTGCGCGTCGTGAGTCTCACGGCAGTGTCAGCTTCAACCGCCGGGACGGATGGTGTCCAGGAACGCCAGGAAGTCCTGGTGCCAGTTGTCGATGGTTTTCCGTGGTCCGGTGAGCTTGAAGAACCAGGGGCCCGACGCCGTCTGTGCGATGACGGCCAGCATCCGATAGCCCTTCTTGGGATCTCCCGGCCGCATCATGGGCCCCGATGAAGGACGGTAGGTGCCCGAGACGTCGACGAGCATCAGGCGGACTCCGTTCGCGGTCCGGGGGGCGACCTCGGCTTTTGACGGGCCGCCGCCGGTTTCGTCCGGACTGAACTGCCCCACCCAGCGATTGATGTTGGCCTCGATCGTGCCTCCCTGCCCCGGGAAGTGGAACACGACCAATTCGCCGTCTTCAGAGTCGCCGCCGGCGCGGGGAAGACGATACTGAGCTTTCCGCATCGATGAGGTCGGCGTTTCCTCGATCCATCCGTCGGGCGCCGTAAAGAGCAGGTCGCCGGCAGCACCCGCCGCCGATACCGTGCCGGAAGAAACCGCACCACCGGCGGCGGGCTCCTCCATGTTCCTGGAACAGTGAGTCGAGGCCAGGAAGAGGATCGTCCCGAATACCCCGAGAACACGCTTGATCTGTCTCATGTCACCCTCCGTTTTCAGTCCTCGGGAATCCGCTTGCGGCCCGCGAAGCCGGCGTCGATCTCATGCCAGTAGAAGATGTCTTCTTCGCCATGTTTCCAGCAAAGGTAGACCTCGCGCCCTTCCTTCATATGGGGAAAGTCGATGAGTCCCCGATCCACGCTCTTGACCAGGCAGCCCAGGCCCTGGAGCCGGGCGACGCACGATTGCAGTTGCAGGAGACGCTCCATGTAGGCCGTGCCTTCCGGGCTTCCCCGGTTGAGGTCGGCGCTCTTGGCCAGCTCCTGGACGGCTTCCTTGTAACGGGAAATCTCGCCGGACAGATTCATTCCGACCGACACCAGCTTCCTGACCAGGGGCAGTATTTTTCTGGCTTCGGCCAGAGTGAAGACTCGTTTCGCCACGAAGACAGTATAGCCCTTCTGAACGCCTTGAGCGCAGTTCGACGGGGGCGGGATTGGGTTCGGCGTCGAATTCTCAAGCAAGCCAAATCGACCTCACGATGGTATCTTTTCGGCGCGATCGGGAATCCGGAGATTCGCGGCATGAAATGCATTCTGTGCAACAGCAGGAAGGGAAAGCGCCACTGTCCGGCCAAGGGCACGCTCATTTGCGCCCCCTGTTGTGGCCGCCTCCGGGTGGTGGAGATCCCCTGTCCGGCCGACTGCGCCTATCTGACGTCGGGCCACGGCCATCAGGCCGGGAAAAAATATGTCGACCAGCTCCGCCAGGAGGAGGGCAGGGACCGCCGAATCCGACTCTACGAGAACATGCGCCGATACCGTCCGCTCATCGACGAGATCGAGAAGGAGGTCCTCCGCTACGGGCAGGGCCTGAGCAGTTTTCACGACCGGCATGTGCAGGAGGCGATCCGGCTGTTGCGGAAAACCTACCAGTCCGAGGAGCGGGGGGTGATCTACGAGCACAAGTCGGCCGACCCCATGGTCTCCGCGCTGATCCGCGCCGTTCAGGAGATGTTGGAGAAACTGCGGCAGGATCTCGAATTGAACCTCAGAGCGTCCGATATCCTGAATTGCATGGAGTGGGTGGAGTCGGAGGTCCGCTATCACCTGCGGCAACCTCCCGGCGGAGAGCCCTACCTGACCTTCATCCGCAAGAACCACCCCGAAATCACGCCGCCCTCATCGGACCAGAACCTGATCGTGCTCTGATCGAAATGACGCGCGCCCGCACCCGTCGGACAAACCTTCCACTCGATGTCCTGCACACGTCTGGACAAACCCGGAGCGGGGATCACTCACCGACCAGTTGAAGTCCCTCGGCGCGAACTGCATCAGCCAACGCACGGTCCAACGTGGCGACGGCGACGCTTGTGCGAACGGCAAGATCAAGGTATGACGCGTCGTAGGCGGTGAGCCGATGTCTCCGGGCGAGCGCCAGGAGCGCCCGTTCGTCCGCATCGTGGCGAACGCGGATCGGTAGTCGGGTGAGATCACTCAAGAAGGCGTCCGCGTCACCAGATTCGATGCGGCCGCGTCGCTCATTGACGATCAAGATGTTGCGAATCTCAATTGTCCAGAGAGCCGGCGCGATTGCCTCGTCGTCGAGCAAGCGTTCCATGGCGGCGTCCGCGACCGTCGCCTGCTCGTCGGCAAAGCACCAACATGCGGTGACCGACGCGTCGAGAACGAAAGGCATCAGGGTCTGCGCCCCTCATCGCGGGCGTCGAGCAGTTCCACAACGGGAATGGATGTTCGTCGCGCCCGTGCGGCTTTCATGCGCTCGATGATCGCGCGACGGTCCTCGATGGTATCTTCCATGCCGACAATTCGAGCGATCGGGACGCCCCGGCGCGTAATGGTGAATTGCTCGCCCTGTTCTACCTGACGAAGCAGCTCGGGTAACCGGGTCTTTGCCTCATAGGATCCGATGGTTTGCATGGAACCGGTCTCCGTCGGGAATGAATAGACCAGTCTATTCATTCGACTGGTCGGTGTCAACATCGTCATCAAATGTGACCCATTTTCGTACCAGCGAACGGCACTCGTGCGACTGGCCTCCAGTCGGGTCGGGGGTGAAGGGCTCACCCTGTCCGAGTCTCCCCTTGTGATTGCCAACCGCCAGCCGGCAGAGGACTTGGACTCGTAGTTCCCGCCTCAACCCAGTGGCGGCGGACGGAAGACCTCTCTCCGGTGCCAGTTCACGTACTCGGGGTCGGGATCCAGTCGCCGGTTCCGAGGGGGGCGGAGCGGCTTATCGTGGTAATCGAGAAACCACCGGATCGGATCGCTCTGGCCGTGGACTTCGCTGGAAATGAGCACCCTGTAGTTCGCGCCAATGGCTTCCAGACCGAACGCTCCCCTGTCCAATGCCTTATGGTGCAGCCCGCACAGCGCCAATCCATTTGCGACCTTGTCCGGACCGCCGGCGGCCACCCACATGATATGTGCCGCCTCCAGACCGATAAGGTCATCGCCGAGTCGGACGTCGAAGTTGCAGACGGCACAACGATACTCATACTCCCGGAGCACCTCGCGACGAAATGCCGGGTCGCGTCGGCGAGCCGGCGTCTCTCGAACTTTCCAAGGGTACGGAATGCCGGTGGCGACACGGATCTGGTCGTGCAACGACTCCGGGAAATGTGCGTCCAGGAGTCCCTGTGCGGCTTCTCGCGCAATTTCCGAGTCATTACGCAATAGTTCGTAGGCCCATTCCGGGAATCCGCCTTTGATGCCATGTTCCCGAAGCTCCCCGACCAGAAAGTCTCGACTCGCGGTGCGTGACAGGATCTCGCTTCCGGGGACCTCCCAAAGCTTATCGTTGCGTAGACGGTTGAATGGAAACTCCGGATGGAACGCCTTGCGAGGCGGGCCGAAACGTCGCAGCAACTCCTTCAGGCTGTTCTCGATCTGTGTGTAGGGAACGAGCCGTTCCCGCCCGTCGAGAACTCGCCCCAGCGCAAGCAGGAGCAGCAACGGCTTGTGGGGCGCGCGTATTCCCCGCCGCTTCCAGACGTATAGATTCTCGAAGAGATCCAGCAACCTCTTACGGGTCATGATGCGAACGGATGGCTATCTTGCGCCCAACACACCTTCACCTCGTTTGAGCGTCCGCGTTCGAAACCGTGGCCAGGATGTTGGGATCCTTGGGAGCCAACCTCCGAGGTCGACCGGTCGTCTGTCCCCACTTGATCGATCGCCCCAGGGCAGCCACAAGGGCTGCCCCTAAGGACGAAGAGAGGGGCGGCATTCATCAACGGGGCGGAGGCCGTAAGGACGCCCCTTGTGGGCGCCCGGATCGGGAATGCTCGGATGTCCGCTGTTGACCGTACGAAGGCCAGACATCGCGCGAGCGCCACCCCGGCCCTTCGATCGAAACTAAGTGGGACACATGGCCAGGGTCGCACATCCAAGTTGACGAGTTTCAGTACACCGGAATCAACGTGGGACCATCCGCCTCGACTCTCGACGATTCAAGTTGGCTCAACTGGGCGCCAGCCGGTCGATCTTGGCGGCCAGGACGAAGTCGCTCTCGGTGAGGCCGTTGATCTTGTGGGTCCAGAGGGTGATCTCCGCCTTTCCCCAGGCCAGATAGATGTCGGGGTGGTGGTCTTCCGCTTCGGCGACTTCTCCGACCTGGTTGACGAAGGCCAGCGCCTCGGCGAAATCGGGGAACCGAACCAGCTTGCGCAGGTGATGGTCCTCGACCACTTCCCATCCTTGCAACTGGTCCAGAAGGGGGGCGATCTCGTCAGCGGTCAGCGGCGGAACTCCGCCCCGGCAGGGGATGCATCTTTTTTCGGCGAGTTGGGTCACGATGAGGCCTCCTTGTCGGTGCGGCAACCTGTGCCGCGGACTGTCAACCGGCGGCGGACATCCATACCGGTTGCCAAACGCAAAAATGGAGGCTGGCGGCGAACCGCGAGCCTCCATTCGTGTCGATAACGGTCGGGACCGAACCGGCTGACGCCGGGTCAGCCGACATTCAAGGTCACCAGGTCGTTCTTCTTCTTTTTCTTGAGCACCATCTCCTCGTAGTACTCACGCACCGCGGCCTGCTCCCGAAGGGCCTTGCGCCTCGCCATTTTCTCGTCGCGGGCGGTCTGGGGTTTGTCGCCCCGGTCGCGGACGCGCGCTGCGTCGTCGGCGCGGATCTGCAAGGAGTGATCGTAGCTCTGCAGCGGCGCATCCTTGCCGCCGGCGAAGATCTGGTGACGGCCGTGCTCCTTGTACCACTGGGCGACGGTCGCGTTCTTGTGCATGTTCTCGATGATCTGACGCCACCCATGACCCGTGTTGTAGGCGCAGAATGAGATCTCTCCTTCCTGCGTGGCGTAGGGGATGATGCACATCTCGGTCCGGCGGAAATCGTAGTTGAACAGGTCCTGGAACCACATGCCGGCCACGAAGAGGAAATTCCAGGGATCGTCCCGCCGGTCCTTGCCCTGGCCGTAGTCCTTGCCGCTCAGTCCGAAGCTCTTGTCGAACTTCTTGAGGATGTCGAGCAGAGTGAGGCGGGACGGCGCCCTGAAGGGACTGTAGTTCTTGAGCAGGGCCAGGCCGATCATGAAATTCGAGAACTTGGTGCCGCGAGCCGCGTCGGTCACCTTCCGCATGTCGCTGACCAGGCCGGGGATGTTCAGGAACTGCGGAACCGGCGCCGCCTCCTTGGTCTCCTTGTCGATCATCATGGCGGTTCCCACGCCGCAATTGGGATGGCAACCGCAGCTGACCTGCCCCCAATCGGCGTTGGGGCCGTGGGCCACGTCGGCAAAATCGGCGAACGCGCCCATCAGGGAGAGGGGGAACCAATCCCGCGTGGGTTCGGTGTATCCCGTCTGGGACTTCACGTCCCGGGCCAGGTGAGAAAGCGTGTACCGCTGGCGCAGCCTCCGCTCGTCGGTGATGGCCTCGTCCCGGCCGGTGAAGGAGACGGGCTGGAAGGCGATGAAGGCCACCTTCTTGGGGTTGTCCATGGCGAAGCGGATAATGGGGCCAACCTGGTCGTTGTTCACGTCGTTGAGCAGCGTCGTGACCAGGATGATCTCGATCCCCGCCTTGTGGATGTTGTCGATGGCCTTGATCTTCACATCGAACAAGTTGCCGATGTGGCGGTGGCTGTTGGCGTCGTTGCCGATGCCGTCGAACTGCAGGTAGGTGTAGCGCAGTCCCGCCTCGTACGCCTTCTTGGAGAACTCCAGGCTCTTGGCGAACTCGATCCCGTTGGTGGCCGCCTGGACGCTGTTGTAGCCGATCTTGCGGGAGTACTTGATAGCTCGAAAGAAATGGGGCGACATGGTCGGCTCGCCCCCCGAGAACTGCACGGACATCTGCCTGCGGGGCTTGATCTGCAGCGAGTTGTCCAGAATCTCCTTGATCTCCTCCCACTCCAGCTCGTGGACATAGCCGACCTGGTTGGCGTCCATGAAGCAGGGATCGCACATCATGTTGCAGCGATTGGTGAGGTCGACCGTCAGGACGCTGCCCCGCCCGTGCTTGATGGTGCTGGACCCGTGGTTGTGGAGCGTGGCGTCATTGTGGGACCGGATATCCCGTCCCGGGAAGTTGGACTCGATCCAACTGAGAAACTTGGAGTCGATGGCCATGAGGTCCTCACACTTCCCGTGAATCGGACACTCCTTCACCATCCAGACCTGTCCGTCCCGCTCGATGATGGTGGCCTTGATCTCGCCCACCTTCTCGTCGATCAGGACGCGGTAGTCTTCCTGACCCTCGAGAATCTTCTCCCGGGCTTCGACCACGCACTTGGGGCAGAGAGAATCGGTCTTCCGCGGCCAACCCAGCGTGGGCTTCGTCTTCTCCCACGACTTGAGCAGAGGTTTGTCCGACCACTTGGGCGTGAACGACGGGTTAGGCCGGTAGTTGTTGAAGAATTGGATCGTGTCGAATGCGACCCCGGCCCCGAAGGACAGGGCCGAGTCGAAACACTTCCACGCTTTGTGCATACCGTTAGATCTTGGCATCGAGAATTTTCCTCCTAGTTCCGGGGGGCTGGACAGGAATCACCAGTCGAGCCTCCCGCCAAGCGTCATGAAGACGCGCTGCTGAA
The DNA here is from genome assembly GCA_028874215.1 of Acidobacteriota bacterium. Taxonomy (NCBI): domain Bacteria; kingdom Pseudomonadati; phylum Acidobacteriota; species Acidobacteriota bacterium. Next base: position 21,925 of record JAPPLF010000092.1, on the reverse strand, counting down.
CCCTTGCCGTTGACTATCCTGCGCCCAAGGCGGCATCGGGGTCAACCTGGCATTCGCGCCAGGCATGGCAAGATTCCTTTTTTTTCCCGAAAGTGATCCGTCTCCGCACGCGCCCCGGGCATTTGGAAGAAACCTTATTCTGAGTTAGAATCTGCGTTGCGGTTCCAACGACGCCGATTCAGCACAGGTCATAATTCGATGATTACATTTACCGACCAAGCCAAAGAACAGGTCTTGAACGTGATCCGGCAACAGCAGGGCAGGAAGCCGGGCCTTCGAATCCAGGCCACGACCAACGGCACGGCCGAATTCCAATACAGCATGCAGTTGATCACGGCCGACGAGCAGAGCCCTGAGGACATGGTCATCGACTCCGGAGAGTTCCCGGTGATTCTGGATCCCAGCAGCGCCGAGAATTTGAAAGGGGCTACGGTGGATTTCGAGGACAAGATCCTGAGGAGCGGCTTCAAGTTCCACAATCCCAACAAGCCGACGGTGCCCACGTTGGGCGAAGGACCGAGAGAGGACCTGACAGGACCGGCCATGGAGCGGGTCCAGAGACTGCTGGATACAGAAATCAATCCGGCCATTGCCGCTCACGGGGGACAGGTTCATCTGCTTGGAATTCGCAAAAGCAAGGTCTACCTCTCTTTCGGCGGGGGCTGCCACGGTTGCGGCATGGCGGACGTGACGCTGAAGGAAGGAATCGAGACCCGCATCAAGGAGGTGGTCCCCGAGATCCTGGAGGTCGTGGACACGACCGACCACACTACCGGGGAGAATCCCTACTATTCGTGAAAGACGTGAAATGGTGCGGGCAAAGACCCGCATTGCACGGAGGCCGCCGTCTGGAAGCCACGACGACGCACGGCGGCAAATGGGCACTCGGCGCCGGCGCCCGTGCCGAACACTCCGCCCGGTAACAAGGCGGCCATCCCCGTTGTCCGGGCCGATTGCCGCAAGTCGGTGATATCTGGTATAAATCCTGGTCTTTCGTAAATCCTGGTCTATTCTCACTTGAGGTTGGTTGAGCAATGAAGAGGAACCTGCTTCCCGTTTTTGGACTGCCCGCCGCGCTGCTGTTGCTGGCCGGTTGCGGAACTCCGAGCAGCCTGCTTTCCATCAAGAAGGACAAAGTCGTCCTGGTCGCCACGGTTCCCTTCGAGGCTCCGCTCCTCTACCAGACGGGAGGCGAGGGCCTGGTGGGTCCCGAAGCCGAGGTGGCTGCCAAGATCGTCGAAAAGGTGAATGCCTCCCTCACCGCGGAAGGGGAAACGCCCAACGTGGTCCTGCGCTGGATCATCAGGAGCTACGGATCCCTGCTTGCCGCCTTGGAGAACGAGGAGGCGCACGCGGTCATCGCGGTGTTCGGCGTCAACGAAGACCGCAAGCGCCGAGTCGATTTCTCCACCCCCGTCTACACCTCCAGTCTGGGTCTGGTCATCAATCCGGTCCGCAGGGACTTGAGGCCGGGCATTCTCTCCACCGCCAAGATCGGCGTGCGGGAGGACACCGAAGTTCAGAGGTGGGTCAAGAGGCAATTTTCCCAGTCGACCATCACTCCGTTCAAGACCTTGGACGACGCCGTTCTGGCGCTGCGCCGGGGAGAAGTGGATGGTCTGATCGCCGACCGGTACATGGCCGCATACGCCTTGGCCACGCTGCCGGGATCAAGCCACCTGGAGATTCTGCCGGAAGAGGTCGGACGCGTGGAGTGCGCCGTGGCGGTCCGGAAAGGCGATCCGGAGATGCTCAAGATCGTTGAAGAGGCCGTCGCCGAAGTCAAACGGGACAAGCTTTACGATAAGTGGCTGGCCGAACACGACGAGGACCGATTGGCGCAGGTCGTGGGCCGGCACGGCGAACGGATGAAGAAGGAGTTGGGACCGCGCAAGATTCGGATCCAGGTGTCCAAGGCCGCCAATTATGACTTCGACATCTATAAAATCGCCAACCTGACATTCCAATTGGTCGACCAGCAGTCAGGCAAATCTCACCGCTCGTCCAGGATCCGGTTCCGGCGGCGCGTGGGCAGTTGCCAGGCCGAGGCGCCTCCGGGTTCCTACGCGTTGAGGCTCGCCAAGTTCAAGTTCCCTCCGTTGGAATTGCAGATCGACAAGGACGACGGGGACGAGGTGAACGTGAGCATTCGCATCAGCGGTTCCGGGATCACCCTGCAGAAGAGCTGAAGAAGTTCGTTCGCGGGTTCGCCGCCGTCGCCGGGAGTTTCCTCACACATCTCACTCCCCTCCGGAAAAGCGAGCGAGCGGCTCCCTTTTCTTCTTGAAAATAAATTTCAACATCATTAAACTGCCGGCCCAGACTCGGCGAAATGGGACACGGTGTGGAAAACGGGAACGGAAGCCAAGCGGGTCCGGTACGGAATCCGGATGGTATGCCTCTGTTCGACTCTGGTCTTCACCGCCTCCTCGATGGGGGTGCTGAGCCGGGAGGAGGCGCTGGCGGCGGCCTATCCTTCTGCCCGGATCCGGTCAGAACGGGTTTTCCTCACCGAGCAACAGCGCCTTCGGGCAGCGGAACTGGCCAGGGTCAGCATCCCCAGTCCTTTGATCGCTCGGTATGTGGCATTCAAGGAAGACCGGGTCGTCGGCCGGGCGTACGTGGACACTCACGTGGTCCGAACCAAGAAGGAAAGCTTGTTGATCTGCCTTGACGAGTCGGGGAAATTGCAGCGAATCGAGGTGACGGCGTTTCTCGAGCCGCCCGAATACCTGGCATCGCCGGACTGGTACGCCCAGTACACGAGCCGGGAACTCAGCGACGAACTCTCCCTGAACCGGGCCATACGCCCCATCGTCGGAGCGACCCTGACCAGCTTGGCCGCCAACCAGGCCGTCCGCCGGATTTTGGCCATCGACCAGGTTCTGCGAAAGGAACCCCAGTCCGGAAAATAGATGATATGAGCCGCTGGGAAGCCTGGTCGTTTCACATCCTCTCCGTGGTCCTGTCCGCCACCGGAATTCTCCTCTTCATCATGAAATACCTGATGGAGAACCATGATCCGTTTCAACTGGTCAATCATCCATGGCAGGTCTTTACCCAGGACCTCCACATTCTGGCGGCTCCCTGCCTGGTCCTGATCCTGGGCATGATGTATGGGGGCCACATCACGGAAAAGTTGCGCAATCGCACCAAGAGCAACCGGCGCACGGGAATCCTGATCCTGGTCAGCTTTCCCCTGATGGTAATCTCGGGATACCTGCTGCAGGTTTTCACCAACCCCACCCTTTCCATTCTGGCCGTCGTCGTCCACTCGGCCAGCGGAGCGGTCTTCGCTCTGACCTACCTCTGGCACCAGTGGGTGACCTTCCGGCTCTGGCTTCGCCGTAGGCGGAGGCGCGAGATCAGGTCTCTTGCCGCCTGATTCGGGGCCAAAATCCCGGGTGCCGGCGGCTGTCCTTCAACGGCTCCTGGCCACGGCCTTCCTCTGCGGCGCTTCCTCCCTCCCGGCTCTGGCCGTTCCCGACCTGATTCCCGTGCGCCGGCAAGTGGTCGTGATGGGGACGCTCTGTACCCTGAACGTCTTTGCCTCGGACCGCGCTTCCGGAATCGATCGGTGCGAGGGCTACCTCCGTCTGCTGGAGGAGACGAACCGGCAACTCAGCACCTGGGAGACGGAGAGCGAACTCAGCCGCCTGAACCGTCATCCCATCGGCGTTCCCTACCCGGTCACTCCGTCGCTCTGCCGCCTCTACGGCGAGCTGATCCAATGGAATCAATGGACCGATTCCGCCTTCGATCCCGCCATCGGCGCCCTGGCCAATGCCTACCGGAGCCTGTCGACGGACCGGAGCGGTTTTCAAGAGAGGCTGGAGCGGGCCCGGCGATCCTCCGGGATGCGGCACCTGGAGTTCCGCCGAGACGACTGCAGCGTCGTGCGCCGCGCCGGGGTCCTGCTCGACCCGGGAGCGTTCGGCAAGGGTGAGGCTCTGGACCGGGTCCGGCGCCTGGCCGGGAGCCGGGGAGACCCACCCTGGTTGATCGACCTGGGAGGCCAGATCATGACCTGGGGCACCCCTCCCGGCCAGACGGGCTGGCAGGTGGAAATAGCCGATCCGCACCGTCGCAAGGAGGGGGCGCTTTCGGTGCGAGTCATCGGGGGAAGCCTGGCCACAAGCGGCGGGTCGGAACGGGACACCCGTGCGGGAGACCGGCGAGTGGCGCATATTCTGGATCCCAGGACCGGGACCGGCGCACCGTTTCAGGGCTCGGTGGCGGTTTGGCACCGCCGCGCCCTGGTTGCGGACATCCTGTCCACCGCCCTCTACGTCATGGGTCCGGAGTCGGGGCTGGCCTGGGCGGAAACGCGGGATCTGGCGGCCTGCTTTCTGGACCGGCCGCAGGTCGACGGAGAGAGGACGAAACTCCGGGTCCGGGCCACGCGGGCCTTTCGGCAGAGATTCTCCGAGATGAGGATCATGGAATCGCCAGCGTCAGCCGGCCGCTCCCCAGGTTCCCGACCGAGTCCACGACACGAACCGTGACCAGGTGTTCGCCTCGTTCCAGACCGTCGATTTTCAGCCGGTAGCTCTCCTCGGTCCCGTCGGCGATGCCATCCTCCGGGAAAATGAGGCGCCAGTTCCCTCCATCCACGGCGTATTCCAACTGGTGGATGGCGCTGGCCACAGTCCGCACCTCAACCTGAATCCGGGCCTCGGACCCCTCGATCCGGGGCGCTCCCCATTTTATTTCCGGAGCGGAGTTGGCCACGACGAACGGCTTGCTCATCAACTCGCTCTCCAGGGCCCGGTCCGCCGGATTGGAAGGGGAGTCGGAGACCGTGACCCGCACCACGTAAGTGCCGTCCGGCAAGCTCCTGCCGTCAAGGGTCCGGTAGTTTTCGGTGAGGTCCTTTTTCAGAAGCGTCCATCTGCGGTCGCCGGCGGTCCGGTAGTGGATGCTGTAAACCAGATCGTCGCCGTTGGGATCCTGAGCACTCCATGACAGGCTCTGTGCGCCGGGCAGGTACACCCTGCGCGGCGGAGTCTTGACCGCCGGGGACCCCAGACGCCGGATCTCCGGCGGCAAGGAACGCCGGTGGGCACCGCCGGGCCCCCCCGGTGACACCCCTCCTGCAGGATCGGTGGAAGCGTAGCGGACGAAGGCGGCGCCCGGGGGATGCACCGTAATCGACGAGAGCAGGGGCGCCATGTTGTGCTGGAGATAGCTGACGCTCACCAAATCCACGGCGTTGGTCTGCGAAACCACGGCCTCGGACCTGCCTTCGGCGGGAAACTCGAGTTTCCATTGAAGATACCGGGTGGGAGGACTCTCGATGCGGGTCCCGCTGGAGTCGGAATAGAGCGGACTCCATTTGCCCCAGGTATCGTCGGGGGTATCGGTGTTTCCGGTCCGGACCGACGCTTTCACCGCCGGTTCGACACCGTCGATCACCTCCCACTGGATGTTGCCCCAGGAGGCGACCATCCCGGCGTCAAAGACTCTGGACTCATAGACACCCTTCTCGGTGGGCTTGGTTTTCAACTCGAAGCCCTTGCCCAGATTGCTGGTGGCGGCAAAGAGCCTCCCGCGGCGTTCCAGCAGGCGCGTGACCTGTTCCTCTCCCGACTCCACCAGGAGGGTCACGAACCTTTTGGGGCTGACGGAGAATATTCGGCCCTTGTCGCCGGTGGCCACCAGCAGATTGCCATCGTTGCGGATCAGAAGATCGTACGCCAGGGCGCGGTCGGAACTGTAAAGCGTTTCTACGCCGCCGCTGCGGCCGATCCGGTAGATCTCCAGCCTCTTTCCCGAAGTCGTCCCCGATACCCGTACGGTGCGGCCTGAAGTCGCGGATGGAGCCGGCCTCGTCCCGGTCTTGGCGGTGGTCTTGGCCGTGCTTTCCGTCTTCAGGGATGCAGCCCGGGCGCCCCCCGACAAGGCTGCCGCAAATATGTTTCCGTACCGATCGACCGCGATCGATCTGACCTCCTCCAGCGGCGAGTCGTGGACCACGGTGGCCGCGCCGTCCGAGGAAAGGCGAAGGATCAAGGCTCGCGCAGACGTCCCGGCCAGGATATTCCTGTCCAGGTCCCAGGCCAGGCTCACGATGTGGGTGGTCGGACTGTCGTAGAACTTCCGTCCTTCCCCGTCGGAGCCGACCTTGTAGACGATGCCCCTGGAACCGGTCCCCACATAGACGTTGTCCCGCCGGTCGATGGCCAGCGACCAGATGTACTTCTCGTCGGGATCGAAGAAGACCTCGGCCTTTCCCGTCAAGTCCAGCCGGTAGACCTTGCCGTCGGGAGCGGTGCCGGCGTAGACACGCCCCGCTGAATCCAGCGCCATGGTGTAGACCCCCGGCTCGTCCAACTTGGCCCACTCCTTCGATTCCCCGTTGGCGGCGATCCGAAAGAGCTTGCCGTCGTTGCCGGTCCCGAGATAGACGTTGCCCAGCCCGTCGACGGCGGCGGAGTAGACGAACGGCTCTTCGGTATTCAGCAAAGTCTCCAGGGCGGGGGCGATGATGAGCCGGGCGTCGCTGGTGACGGAGACTCCCTGCAGCTTCCCCTTCAGGAATTCGTCGCGCGTTGCCGACACCCATTTGCGCGGCTGAACTCCCAATAGAGACTCGCCCCAAAAAAGGAGGCAAAGGAGCGGCAAGAACCGTTTGAACAGACGGAATTTCATGTGGGACTCACGAACTCGGGAGCAATGCGGGCTAACTCTTGACCTCCACCTGGATGACACGTTGGCCTTGGAGGACGTATTCGGTCGCCTGCAGCTCATGCTCCACGTAGACGGCCCGGTCCACTGCCCGCACGTCTCCTGAAGTCTTCCGAGAGGTATAGAGAGCCAGGAAGGAGGGGGGCAGATCGGAGAGTCTTTCCCCATCCACAACGGTGCTGGGGCGGTCTCGGAATAGCCGGACATAAAGCCGGTCGTTCTTCTTCAGGTTGTTGATGGCCCTTACCAGTTGGCGCACGTTCTCGGGTATGAATCGGCCCTGGCTCGACTCGGCGTCCGACTTGGCCAGAGACAGGCCGTCTCCGATCATGATCTTGAGGGGACCGGGAACGATGTCGTCGGGAATCTTGACGGGAAACTTCTCGACGATGGTCTCTCCATTGAACTTTCTGAGAAAGACCGTCAGGTTCACTTCTTCTCCGGGCCGGGCCTCCAGCTTGTCCTGCCAGACCTTCTCCAGAGTCGCCTCCCAGATCTTCTCCACCGCCTCGATCTCGATGCCGACGCGTTCCACTTTCAGTTGCTCGAACCCGCTGTTGAGCAGCAGGTGAGCCGGCGCCGCAGCCGCCACCGCCGCCGCGACGGGGTTGTTCGAAGGACGCGCGATGTTGTTCTCGAACACCACCTCGGGATGCTCGGCGATGCTGACGGTGCTCTTGATCCGCAAGGTCTGATCGCCGAGTCCCTTCTCCGACGAGATCAGGCTGCTGTAGACGGAGAAGGTGAGCAGGAAGGGGGTCAGAAAACTGTCCCGAATGGTCTCGTAGGCGTATTCGCGATCCTGGTTCCGGCTGGTCCTGACCTTGAGGTGAACCGGGATCAGGCGGGCCTCGCTCCCGCTCACTCCCATGATGCCGGTGGCCCGGTCCTGCTTGACGGCCCCCACCAGCCGGGTGGCAGCCGCGACTTTGTGGCTCGTATTCAACTGCGGAATGATCGTCAGGACGGCCGCCTGGTTCATGGGCATGTCGGTGTATCCCAGATTCAGGAAGGGATGGCCGAACGCATAGATCTTGTTCCCGCTGATATGGGTGACGGTTCCGCTGGCGCTGAGGCTGACGTCGCCGCGGGCCAACTCGACGCTGATGCTGGAACCCGGTTCCAATGGAGCCTGGGAGAAGTCGCTGGTCTTGCCGCCGCCGGCCCCTTGCACCGGCACCAGGCCCAAGCGGCGGAACGTCTCGCGAAAGGTGTCCACCGCCGTCGCCGAGAATCCGGATGTATTGACGGGAGTGGCGATGCGGGTCAGGCGAAAAGGTGAGACGCTGGCCAAACTTGGCAGTTCGGCCTCGAATTCCAGGGGCGCGAACGGGGGTAGATAGTCGGGAAGCTTCAGTTGCGCCGACTCCAGCAGTATGTCGGTCCGGGGCCGTTCGGGAGCGGGGGGCGCCCGAAGCCGGTGGATCTCCTTGAAGACATCGACGGTCTCCTGAATCGGAGTCACTCCCGCGATGGGTTCCTTGGCAAAGGGAAACGAGTAGGCGATGGCGCCGACCAGCTTGTCTTCGATGTAGACCGGGCTGCCGCTCATTCCGGCGAACACACCGGTCCGATCCAACTGGCCTCCCGAGACCCGCACCAGAATCAGGTTTCTTCTGGGCTCGAACTTTTCCAGGACGCCCAGAATCTCGACGTCGAACTTCTCGACCTTGTTGCCTTGGAAAACGGTCTTTCCGTAGCCCCTCTGGCCGGGCCTCACCTCCTCCAGAGGATAGAGATCAGTAGATTGTGCGCCGGCCGGGCCGGCCAGGAGAATCCCTGCCAGCAAGCTTTGCAGGATGGCCGCGCGGCCCCGTCCTCCGAATGATCCTTTCATCCCCATGGTCACGTCGAATCCGAGAGGCAGACACGCATGCGGGCGGACGCCGAAGGATGCCCGCTTGTCAGGGTCGGCGGTCATCATAGCACAGGTCAAGAGGGGCCATGCCGCGTCTGGATTCGCTGGAAATACTGGGTTTCAAGTCATTCGCCAACCGGACCCGCGTGTTGTTCGAAGACGGGATCACCATCGTCGTCGGACCCAACGGCTGCGGCAAGTCCAATCTGACCGACGCCCTCTCCTGGGTGCTTGGAATGGTCGGCGCCCACCGCCTTCGCGGCCGGAGGATGGATGATTTCATCTTCAACGGGACCAGCAGGCGGCGTCCATCGGGAATGATGGAGGCCACACTGACCCTTTCCCGGGAAGAGGAGACGCCCATTGCCTTCAATGGTCTCGAAGCGGACGGGCCCACCGTTTCCATCGCCCGCAGGCTCTACCGGTCCGGCGACAGCGCCTATTTCATCAATGGAAGCCGCTGCCGATTGAAAGACGTCGAGGCTCTGGTGGAACGTATCGGCCTCGGGCTCGGTTCCTATGCTCTGATCCGCCAGGGCCGGGTGGAGCGGTTCCTCAACTCGGGATCTCTGGACCGCCGCGCCATCATCGAGGAAGCCGCGGGAATCGGAGGGTACAAGGCCCGCCGCCGGAATGCTGAACTCAAGCTGGAAATGGCTCGCCAGAACCTGCTTCGCATCGACGACATCCTGAGCGAGGTGGAGCGCCAGCTCCGGTCCCTCAAACGGCAGGCGGCCAAGGCCCGGCGGCACAAGGCGTTGAAGGAGGAGTTCCGGGATGTCCAGCAGCGGCGTTTCAGCTTCAAGGCGCACGAGATCGTCATCAGCCTTGCCGAAGTGGAAGCGGCACAGGCCCGTCTGGGGCCGGCACTGACCGAAGTGACCGCGGAGATCCGGAATCGGGAACGGATCCTCCAGGAGATCTCCGAACGAATGGAGGTTCTGGAAAACAGGCTCTCGGAGTTGAGAGAGGAAAGTACCGGCGCGCGGGTGAAACTTGACCGGACTCGGAATTCGATCCGCTTTTGCGGCCAGCAGATCGAATCGACACGACGGCTTTTGGACACACACGGCCGGAACCGGGACGAGTTGCTCAAGTCACTGGAAGCGGGCGAGTCGGAAGTCCGGAGCCTCCGGGCGGAAGACGCGGTGTTGAAGGAACAACGGCCGCTGGTGCGCAGCCGCCTCACCCATCGCACGCAGGTGGCGGACGAATGCAAGGCTCGGCTGGAAGCAGCGGAGCGGAGAGTCGAGCATCTCCGAGCCCGCCATCTGGAAGTCTCGGGCGAGCTGACCCGGTTGCGGAATGCCAGAGACCGGGCCTTCCAGCGCGTGGAATCGATCAGGACTCAACGGTCCCGTCTGGAACGGGAGCGGGCGGGACACGAATCGGGAATGACGCAGGCTCGGGAACGGCTTCAGGAGCGGCAACTGACCGGTTCCCGCCGCCGTGAGGAGGCGGGCGCAGTCCGGGACCGTCTGGAGACCAATGAGGAGGAACGGCGGAACCTGGAGAGAGAGCTGGCGCAAGTTCGGGATGAGCTGGCTGAGGCTCGTGAAGGATGGATCGCCGGGCGGGGACGGCTTCAATCCTTGGAGGAATTGGAAATCAGCCACTCGCTCTACAGCGAGGGAGTGGGCAAGGCCCTGCGGCATCTCCGCAACAGTTCGGTGCCCGTGTCGGGAACGTTGGCCGACTTTGCCCGGATCAGTCCTGAATTCGAAAATCTGGTGGAACAGTTCCTGCAGCAGGAACTGGAGTTCGTACTGGTGGATTCCTTTCAACAGGCGGTGGGCGGTGTTTCCGAACTCAAGGCGCTGGACGGCGGACGATGCACCTTCTTGAGCTTGAAGGCCAACGGGTTTTCGGAGCCGGTCCAAAACGGCGGTAAGGAACTCGCGGCCGAGGAGGGGGTGGTGGGGACCCTTGGGGATCTCCTGACCTTGGAGGCGCCGGTCCGCAAGGCGTTTCGCCGGGTCCTCCCCGAGCGGGCGGATGCGGTGGTGGTGTCCGATCTGGACAGTGCCTTTGCGCTCTCTCACCGCTATCCGTCGAGAACGTTTCTCACCGTCCACGGCGAAGCCCTGGCGCCGGGTGGGCTGCTCTCGGTGAGCCGGGCCGGCCGGCCCGGAGGCGGCCTGCTCTCCTTTCGTCGGGAGAAGGCCGATCTGGAGAAGAACCTGGTCCGGGCGAAGGCCCGGGTGAACCGGCTGACCCGGCGCGAAGAGGAGCTGCGGGCACTCACCCGGGAGACGTTGAGGGTCGCCCGCAAGTTCCAGCAAACGCTTCATCAGACGGAGAAGGACGTTCTTCAACAGGAGTTGGAGGAGGAACAGGCCCGGCGCGACCTGGAGCATCATCGCCGAGCCTTGGAGGTCTTGGCATTCGAGGAGACTCAACTCCGAAAAGAGGAATCGAGCGAGCACGATGGCGCGCAGGCTGCGTCCAGGAACCTGACCGGCAAGGAGGATCTGGCCGGACAGTTCGATGCCGAGCTGGCTGAAGCGAAGGAGTTGGTGACACAGGCACGAAGCCAGTTCTCTGAATCGCGGGAACGACTGCACCGAGCCGCCACGGAGGAAAGGGTAATCGAGGAAAAGGCCAGATCCGTCGAGGACTCCCTTTCCAGATCTGAAAGCCGCCTGGAGTCTCTGGCGTTACGGCTCGACGAAACGGAGACTCAGAAGACGGACGGGGAGGAGCGGCTGAAAACATTGACCCTGGAACTGGAGGATCTGGAGAAAACCTTCGAGACCTGTCGAGCGGAGGCCGTTCGGCTGTCGAGCGCCGAAGCCAACGACCGGCAGGAGTATGAGGAATACCGGAGCGACCGGCGAAGTCTCGAGACCCGGCTTCAGGAACTGCGGCAAAAACAGCAGCACCTTCAGGAGGAGGGTTCCGACAAGGAGGTCCGGAGGGCCCGATTGGAAACCCACTTGGAGAATCTGGGCCGGCAATGCCGGGAAGACCTCCAGGAACCGCTCGAATCGATCATGGAGAAGGTGACTCCGGGTGAGGACGACGCCGGGATCTCCGACCGTTACCGGGAACTCAGGTCCAGGCTGGAAAAATTCGGTCCGGTCAACATGACGGCCCTGGAACAGTATCAGGACAACGAGGAGCGGCACAGCTATCTCAGCCGGCAGAGGGAGGACCTGAACACGTCCATCGCCGATACGACCAGGGCGATCCAGGAAATCAACCGCCACAGCCGGGCGAAGTTCAGGAAGGCCTTCGACGCCGTCAACACCCACTTGCACGAGACCTTCCGCCAGTTGTTCGACGGCGGAACCAGTGGCATGAAACTGATCGACGAAGAGGACCTGCTGGAGAGCGGCATCGACCTCTTTGCACAACCGCCCGGCAAGAAGGTGCAGTACCTCTCTCAACTCTCGGGTGGAGAACAGACGCTTACCGGCGTTGCTTTTCTGGTGGCTCTTTTCAGGTACCGTCCCAGCCGGTTCTGCGTCCTGGACGAAGTCGACGCCGCTCTGGACGACACCAACGTGGAGCGATTCGTGCGCCTGATCCGGGACATGTCCCACGACACCCAGTTCATCCTCGTGAGCCACAACAAGCGGACCATCGAAATGGCCGATTCACTCTACGGGGTCACGATGGAAGAACCCGGGATCTCCCAGGTGTTGGCGGTGCGCCTCACGGAAGCCAAGACCCTGGCCGAGTAGGAGGAGCGGTTTTCCTACCGCCCCCTGGGAGGGGGGACTGTCAGTCCCCCCTTCTTTTCATGCGTTGCTGCGTGATTTGGCCGTTGGAAAGTGTACAGGGGGATTCCGTCCCCCTAATCCCCCTGAGCGGCGGTAGGAAAACCGCCTCCCAATTGGCGACAGGAAAGTCGCCGCTTGTCAGCTCTTTCTTCTGATCCGGTGCTTCCGGATCTTGGCCGCGAGAGTGTTCCGGTGCATGCCCATCACCCGGGCCGCGGAACCGATCTTGCCGCCGGTCTGGTCCAGGGCCCGCCGGATGAAGAGCTTCTCGAATTGCTCCGCCGCCTCCTGCCAGAGGATCCCCTTGGCCACCAGTTCGTCGACGATCGCTTCCAGCCTGTCCTTGATGGGGATCTGATCGCCGCTGGCCATTGGTCATGTACGAACCGCGGGGGTCCGCCCTTGGGTTCTGCCGAAACGCGGCCGGGAAGATTTCTTCACGATTTCTTGTCGGCGCCCCGCTGTAGCCAGTACCGGTAGATTCGCTCGTACTCCATCTGAAACCGCTCCCGAAAGGACGGTGGAGCCGAGAGCTCCACGAGCTTCCGGGTCACCACGAGAAAGTACTCGCCTGTCACGGTGCCGCTCACAAGATCGTTCCTGATGGGGAAGACGGTCAGGGCCAGAAAGATCACGGCCACGATCAACCATCCTCTGAGCAGACCGAAAACTCCTCCCAGGAGACGATCGATCCACTTCATGTTCAGAGCGGAAATGAAACGGTTCAGCAAGGATGACAGTAGAGCCCCGGCAATGATGCAGCCCAGGAAGATGCCCACGAAGGCCAGGAGTTCCGACAGGAGCGTGCCGACCCCCATGCGTTCCAACAGCGGCGACACGGCGGCAAAGTAGTAGACGGCGAGCAGGAGGCCCGAAATCGCAGCCGCCAGGGCGATCAGCTCCCGGACCAGCCCCTTCACCAAGGCGGTGACGAACGAGATGGCCACGATGGCAAGGGCCAGGATATCCAGGATCTTGAGATCACCCATGGGCCACCCTCTCGCGGCGTTCCTTCAGACGATCCACTAATTCGGCGGGACTCCGGGGAACGTCTCCGAACGCGACCTGGGGTTTGACACGGCCGTGGAAATCGCTTCCCGAAGTGACCACCAGATCCAACCGGCGAGCGATCTCCTCGTAGTATCGACAAGTCTCCCCGGTATGGTAGGAGCTGTACGCCTCGATGCCCTCCATTCCCATCTCCCTTGCGCTCCGTATCCAACGCTCGTCAACCACGCCGCTCTTCTGGCCCGGGTGGGCCAGAACCGGAACTCCTCCCGCAGCCCGGACCGTCTCGATCGCTTGGGGAAGGGAAACCGTCTCTTTGGCGGCGAAAGCCGGGCCGCCGGGAAGAAAGAAGAACTTGTAGAAGTCGATCTCCGGACTGAGCTTGCTGCCGGACGGGATCTGTCGGACCAGGGCGTGGTTGCGGTTCGATGCCTTGGAAAGGACGACCGAGGCGATGGCGGGACCGGTCCCTGCAACCGGCCCCAGAGCTTCCCGCACTTCTTCATAGCTAATGTCGAACCCGAGAGCGCGGAGCAGGCCGACCCGGGCCTCGTTCTGCCGAACCCGGCTCAACCGGATGCGGGCCAGCAGGTCCAGAAGCGGGCGGTCGTGCCAGTCCACCAGAGGGGCAAGCAGATGGAATCCCATCCCCCGGTGCCGGACGCTGACCTCGACGTTGGCCAGGTACTCTCCCGGAAAGTCCGCGGCCAGCATGAACGCCTCTTCCAGAGCAGCCACGGTATCGTGGTCCGAGATGGAGAAGACGTCGAGGCCCACCCGCCGGGCCTCGGCGAATATTTGCGGCACGGTCCATTCCCCGTCGCTGGAGTGGCGGGAATGGATGTGAAGGTCGGCAAAAACCTTCAACTTGTCTTCAGGTGCTCGCCGGTGAGCCGAAGAAACGCCTCAAGATAGCGATCCGAGGTGGCCGACGCGATACCGTCCGGGAGCGTGGGACCCGGCGGGGTCTTGTCCCAATCCAGCGTCTCCAGGTAATCCCGGACATATTGCTTGTCGAAGGAAGGTTGAGATCCTCCCGGCTGGTACGACTCGGCCGGCCAGAAGCGCGACGAATCGGGAGTCAGCACCTCGTCGATGAGAAGCAGGTCGGAACCGTCCAATCCGAACTCGAACTTCGTGTCGCAAATTATGATGCCTCGTTCCAGGGCGTAGTCCCGGGCGCGGCTGTAGATGGCGAGACTCAAATCCCGAACTCGGCAGGCCAGTTCCTCACCGATGATGTCCACGCACCTCTCGAACGTGATGTTCTCGTCGTGGCCCGTCTTGGCCTTGGTCGCCGGAGTGAAAATGGGCTCGGGGAGTTCGTCCGATTCGCCCAAGCCCGGGGGGAGCGGGATGCCGCAGATGGTGCCGTCGACCTGGTACTCCTTCCAGCCTGATCCCGCCATGAAGCCCCGCACCACGCACTCGACGGGCAGCGGATTGCACCGGCGAACCAGCATGGACCGGCCGCGGAGTTGCTCTTGGAAAGGATGCAGTTGGCGCGGAAACTCCCGTACCGAGATCGACACCATGTGATTGTCCACCAGGTCGCCCAACAAGGAGAACCAGAATGCGGAAAGTTGGTTCAGAACCTTTCCCTTGTTGGGAATCACGGTGGGAAGCACCACGTCGAATGCCGATATTCGGTCGGTCGCCACCAGCAGCAACTGGCTGTCCAAGCCGAAGATTTCGCGAACCTTGCCACGGTTCACTTTGGTTACGCCTTTGAGATCCAGGGTCCTCATTTCAGCCAATGCCGTCTCTCCTTCGGGGGTTTGCGGCCCCGGGGGCCGCCGGTCAAAAGTTGCGTTCAGGGGTCGCGGCCGGACAGGCTTTGCCTCCCCGGCGAACACATTCTAGTCACAACTCGAGGCGCGTTCAAAGGGAACATTCACCCATCGCCACTTGAGATATTTCTCACAACAGGCGCGAGTTTGACAATCGTAGGGCGCGCTCTTGACCAGCGAACGGCCGTCTTGCTATTATTTGGCACTCCTAAAGTAAGAGTGCCAGAGTAATTCCCCAGACCATTGGGTCTCAAGTGGTTTGAGGCCCGAATTCCAAAAACAAAAATACAGGAGTCAACAGGAGGGTACGGATGTCAATCAAGCCATTGCAGGACCGGATACTGATCAGGCGCATCGAGGCGGAAGAAGCGTTCCGCGGGGGCATCGTCATTCCCGATACGGCGAAGGAGAAGCCTCAGGAGGGTGAGATTGTGGCGGTCGGCGACGGAAAGGTCCTCGACAACGGCCAGCGTCAGCCCATGTCGGTCTCGGTTGGCGACCGGGTCCTTTTCGGGAAGTACGCCGGAACCGAGGTCACCCTGGACGACGAAGAATACCTGATCATGCGCGAGGACGAAGTCCTGGGCATCCTGGAGGGCTAGGTTGCCTGAACCGGTCTTAGTCGCCGCAGACAGCAACGATCCCCACAATTCTTAGGAAAAGAAGGAGACAAGGAACATGGCAGCAAAAGAAGTCACTCACGGCGAGGAGGCGCGACGAGCCCTGATTCGGGGTGTCAACATCCTGGCCAACGCGGTCAAGATCACATTGGGTCCCAAGGGCCGGAACGTGGTCCTGGAGAAGAAGTTCGGTTCCCCCGTCATCACCAAGGACGGGGTGACGGTCGCCAAGGAAGTCGAGCTGGAAGGGTTGGAGAAGGTCGGAGCCTCCATGCTCCGCGAGGTGGCCAGCAAGACCAGCGACGTGGCCGGCGACGGGACCACCACCGCCACCGTCCTGGCCCAGGCCATCATTCGAGAGGGCGTGAAGACCGTGGCCGCGGGCGCCAACCCCATGGCCATCAAGCGAGGAATCGATCAGGCCGTCGGCGCGGCCGTATGGGAAATCCGGAAGCTCTCCACCGAGATCAAGGGCGAGATGATCGCCCAGGTGGGTTCCATCTCGGCCAACAACGACAGCACCATCGGCGATATCATCGCCGAGGCCATGAGAAAAGTGGGCAAGGACGGCGTCATCACCGTGGAAGAGGCCAAGTCCATCGAGACCTCCCTGGAGGTGGTCGAGGGGATGCAGTTCGACCGCGGCTACCTTTCCCCCTATTTCGTGACCGACCCGGACCGGATGGAGTCCATCCTTGACGACGCCTTCGTCCTGCTGCACGAGAAGAAGATCAGCTCCATGAAGGACCTGCTGCCTCTGCTGGAGCAGGTGGCCAAGACGGGCAAGCCCTTCATCGTGGTGGCCGAGGACGTGGAGGGTGAGGCGCTGGCGACCCTGGTGGTCAACAAGCTTCGCGGCACCCTGCATGGCTGCGCGGTCAAGGCTCCCGGTTTCGGCGACCGGCGCAAGGCCATGCTGGAGGACATCGCCATCCTCACCGGCGGCAAGGTGATCTCCGAAGACCTGGGCATCAAGCTGGAGAACGTCCGGATCGAGGATTTGGGCCGGGCCAAGAAGGTGACGGTGGACAAGGACAACACCACCATCGTCGAAGGCGCCGGAAACCAGCCGGACATCGCCGGCCGCGTGAAGCAGATCCGCAGCCAGATCGAAGAGACCACCTCCGACTACGACCGGGAGAAGCTCCAGGAGCGCCTGGCCAAGCTGGTCGGCGGGGTCGCGGTGATCAAGGTGGGCGCCGCCACCGAAACCGAGCTCAAGGAGAAGAAGGCCCGCGTCGAGGACGCCATGCACGCCACCAAGGCGGCCGCGGAAGAGGGGATCGTCCCCGGCGGCGGAGTGGCCTTCATCCGTGCTCTCGCCGGCCTGAAGAACATGAAGCTGCCGGACTCGGACGAGCAGACCGGCGTGAACATCGTGCGCCGGGCCCTGGAAGAGCCGGTGCGCCAGATCGCCCAGAACGCGGGCCACGAAGGCGCCGTCATCGTGGGCCGGGTCCGGGAATCGGACGAGTCCAACTTCGGTTTCAACGCCGACTCGGAAGAGTTCGTCGATCTGGTCGATGCCGGTGTCATCGATCCCACCATGGTGGCGCGGACGGCGCTGCAGAACGCATCGTCCATCGCCAGCCTGTTGCTCACCACCGAGGCCCTCATCACCGAGATCCCGGAGGAGGAGAAGCCGGCTCCGCCGTCCCCTCACGGCGACATGGGCGGCATGTATTAATCCGCTGCAAACCAATTTGCGGATATCGGGAAAAGGGGTCCGTCCGGACCCCTTTTCTTTTTTCCGCTGTTCCGACACCATTCCGCCGTGGGACAGCAACGCCATCTCATCGCCTTCGTCCTGCTGGCCTGCTACCTGACCCTCTTCTTCCAGTTGGGCGATCTTCCCTTCATGGGGGCCGACGAGCCCCGCTACGCGCGCATCTCCGAAGAGATGCTCCTGGGCGCCGACTTCGTCACACCCAGACTGGAAGGGGCCCCATGGCTGGAGAAGCCGCCGCTTCTCTTCTGGGTCCAGGCCCTCAGCTTCCACTTCTTCGGAGTGAGCGAGGCGGCGGCGCGCCTTCCGGTGGCTCTGCTGGGCCTTCTCTGCGCGCTTGCCGCCGGAGGACTAGCCTGGCACGTGGCAGGCTTCCGTGCCGGGGTCCTGTCCATTCTCATCCTCTCCACCTCCACCCTGTTCTTCATTTTCGCCCGGGCGGGTAGCACCGACATGCCATTGACCGCCTGTCTCACCGTGGCCCTGGTCTGCGGGTATCGGGCCACCGGCAGCCGGAACCTCATCTGGTCATTGCTCTCCGGAACCGCCTTGGGAGCGGCCGCGCTGGCCAAGGGACCCATAGCCCTGATCCTGTTCGGCGGCATTTTCACGGTCTATTTCCTCTGGATCGAGAAGCTCGGGTGGCACTGGAGGCACCTGCTGGCAGGGACGGCGGCGTTCCTGGCGACGTCCGTTCCCTGGTACTGGAGCGTCTGGGCCGAAAATGGGTACTCCTTCTTCGTAACCTTCTGGCTCAATCACCATCTGGCGCGGGTCATGTCGGATCTCCACCATCATTCGCAGCCGTTCTGGTACTACCTGGTGGTCCTGGCGGTGGGATTTTTCCCCTGGACGCCCTTTCTCGCCGGTTCTTTCGCCCGCCTTTGGCGCTCGCGCACCGGCGCCGGCCCGGACCACTCCCAGGTCTTCCTCTGGATCTGGGCGGCGCTGCCCGTGGTCTTCTTTTCCCTCAGCGAGAGCAAGCTGCCCGGCTACATCCTGCCGGTCGTTCCGGCACTCGCTCTGCTGGTGGCCCGGGAGTGGGACCGGGACCCGGCCGGTGAGACGGCGCCGGCAAGGTCATTGCGGATCCAATGGCTGGTTTTGCAGGGACTGGCGCTTCTGATGGCGGCAGCCATCGTCTACATGAGCCGGACCTTCTACGACTCCGCCTCGGGGCTCTGGGTGGCGTTGCCGTTGGCCGCGGCCATCCTCTGGGGAACCCGCGAGTCACGCGCCGGACGGCCGGAGCGGGCCTTTCTCTCGCTGGTCGGCGGAATGGTGCTGGCGGCGGCCGCCGCCTTCTCGTTCCTGGGCCCGGTGGTGGAGAACTACCATTCGGCGCGGAGTCTGGCCCGGGCGTCCCAGCCCATGATCAGCGAGGACCGCCCCCTGGTCCTCTACCGCTATTTCCATCACACGGCGCTCTACTACACCGGCTACCAGGCGACAAGGGAAGAGGTCCCGAGCCTGGCGCACCTGCGGCACTACTCGTCCCAACACCCGCAGGCCGACTACTATCTGCTCACCAAGGAGTCGGGTTGGAGAGATCTGGCGGTCCTGGAGGGATCCCGGTCGCTGCTCAAGGAGGGAAACCTGCGCCTGGTTCGGCTGCCTGGGGAGTCGTTGAACCAGGAACCACCCGGCTCTCCGGCAACGGAGGGCGAACGCTAGACCTCGTTGCCTCGGTCCCGGTCTTGGACTAATATCTCGCTGCAATTTTCCCATGGCACTACGTCTGTACAACACGTTGACCCGGACCATTGATGAGGTCGTGCCGCTGGAGGGCCGGGACCTGCGGCTCTACGCCTGCGGCCCCACGGTCTACGACTTCGTTCACATCGGGAACTTCAGGACCTTCACCTTCCAGGACCTGCTCCGCCGCTACCTCCTCTACAAGGGCTTCGGGCTCACCCAC
Source organism: Acidobacteriota bacterium (assembly GCA_028874215.1). Lineage (NCBI taxonomy): Bacteria > Pseudomonadati > Acidobacteriota > Acidobacteriota bacterium. The sequence continues at coordinate 2,593 of JAPPLF010000092.1, read as the reverse complement.
GTCATGAACATCACGGACGTGGACGACAAGATCATCAACGGCGCGGGGGCCCGGGGCGAACCGATCCAGGAGTACACCAAGCGCTATACCCAGGCCTTTCTGGAGGACATGGAAGCCTTGCGCCTCCAGCGCCCGGAGATCATGCCCCGGGCGACCCGGCATATCGCGCAGATGGTCGACCTGATCGTGCGCCTGCGACGGAAAGGCCTGACCTACGAGCAGGACGGGTCGACCTACTACCGTATCGACGGGCTTCCCGCGTACGGAGGGCTCTCCCGTCTCGACCTGCATGAAGCGGAGCGGGGAGACGCCACCGACGCCGACGAATACAGCAAGGACAACCCCCGGGACTTCGTCCTCTGGAAGGCGAGGAAACCGGGAGAGGCCTATTGGGACACGGCCCTGGGACCGGGCCGGCCCGGCTGGCACATCGAGTGTTCGGCCATGAGCATGGAGTACCTGGGAGAGTCCTTCGATCTGCACGCCGGCGGAGTGGATCTGGTCTTTCCGCACCACGAGAACGAGATCGCCCAGAGCGAGGGCGCCACCGGCAGACCCTTCGTCCGCCACTGGGTCCACAGCGCCCACCTGGTGGTGGAGGGAGAGAAGATGTCCAAGTCCCGGGGCAACTTCTACACCTTGCGAGATCTGTTGGACCAGGGCTGGGATCCGCTGGCGGTCCGCTACCTGTTGCTGAGCGTCCACTACCGGAAGCAGCTCAACTTCAGCTTCCAGGGCATGATCCAGGCGCAGTCGGCTCTGCAACGGGTCAACGACTTCATCCAACGCCTCCGTGAGGTTCCGGGCGAAGCGGAAGAAAACCGGGATCTGATGGAGGCGGCCCTGCAAGCCGAACGGAACTTCGAGTCCAGTCTGGACGATGACCTCAATACGTCGGCCGCGCTGGCCGCCATCTTCGAGCTGGTCCGGAAGGGCAACCTGCTCCTGGAAAAGAGCCAGGTCGGTGGGCCCGACCGGGACGCCGTCCTGGGCTTCTTCTCCAAGGTGAACGCGATCTTCGAGACCTTCCAACTGGAGACCCTCGAGTTGGAGGACGATGAGGTCGCCCGGCTCATCCAGGAACGGACGGTGGCTCGCCAAACCCGGGATTACGCCCGGGCCGACCAGATCCGCAGCCTCCTGGCCAGGAAAGGGATCGTGCTGGAGGACACTCGAGAGGGGACCAGGTGGAAACGGGCGACCTGACTTTTGACGCCGGCGAGACGGCCGGCATCATTTCCCGCTATCTGCCCGCCTCCGGAGTGGAGATCGTCGCCGACCTGTCCCGCAGCCGCGGGTCCCGGCTCTGCGAGTTCCAGACCGGCCGGTACTTCCTGGACTTCATGGCCTTCTACGCCACCTCGCCCATCGGCTACAACCACCCTCGCATGACGCGCCCGGAAGTGGTGGAAGAAATGGGAGAGGCGGCACTCCACAAGCCCTCCAACTCGGACCTGTACACCCCGGAGATGGGGGCCTTCGTGGACACCTTCTCCCGCCTCGCATTGCCCGGCTCCATGAAATACCTCTTCTTCGTGGAAGGCGGAGCCCCGGCGGTGGAGAACGCCCTCAAGGTGGCTTTCGACTGGAAGACCCGGAAGAACCGGGCCCAGGGCCGCCCGGAGGAGAAAGACCTGAAGGTGATCCATTTCACGGAGGCCTTTCACGGACGGCTCGGCTACACGCTCTCCCTCACCAACACCTTCGACCGGAACAAGACCCGCTACTTCCCCAAGTTCGACTGGCCCCGGATCGAGAATCCCAAGTGCCGCTTCCCCCTGACGGGAGAAAACCTCCGGTCCGTCCTGGAATCCGAGGAGAGAGCGCTGGGGCAGATCCGGCGGGTCCTGGAGAAGCATCCTTTCCGGGTCGCCTGCCTGATCCTGGAGCCGATCCAGGGGGAGGGCGGTGACAACCATTTCCGGCGCGAGTTCCACCAGGCCCTGCGCTCCGTCTGTGACGAGTTCGACTTGCTCCTCATCTACGACGAGGTGCAGACGGGGCTGGGCGGGACCGGAAGGATGTGGGCCATGGAGCACTACACGGAGCCGGACCTGCTGGCCTTCGGCAAGAAGACCCAGGTCTGCGGGATCATGGCCAACAGCCGCGTCGACGACGTGCCCGAGAACGTCTTCCGGGTGCCGGGACGGATCAATTCGACCTGGGGAGGGAGCCTCATCGACATGGTCCGGTGCCGGATCTACCTGGAGATCTACGAACGGGAGGGGGTCCTGGAGCACGCTCGCAAGATGGGCCGGGTATTGCTGGAGGGTCTGCGGGAGCTGGCCGAGGAGACGCCGTCCTTCTTCTCCAACGCCAGGGGCATCGGTCCCTTCTGCGCCATCGACCTGACCGACACCCCGACGCGTGACCGGTTTCTGCGGAGCCTCCTCCGGCGCTCCTTGATCATCCTGCCCTCGGGCGAGCGGTCCATCCGCTTCCGTCCCGCTCTGAACATGCCGGACGAGGACGTGCTGGAGGGTCTGGAGATCTTCCGCAAGGCCGCCCGGGATTATTGACCGTCGCCGGTCTCTCTAAACTGAACTTCCAGAATGGAATCGACGTAATTCACTGATTATAAATCAGATAGGTC
>JAPPLF010000091.1:2079-5089 GCA_028874215.1 Acidobacteriota bacterium | reverse complement strand
GAAGCAGCCAGCTTGAGAGGAGGGGAAGAATGGATCGAGTTCGCGTCGTCGGTCGCCGGATACTGTGCGGAATCCTGCTGAGCGCCTGGGTTCTGCTCCCCGCCTCGGGCTGGGGGGCTCCTCTCGCGCCCCTTCCGGCGCCCAAGGCCCAGAAGCCCGCGCAGGCCGAACTGGGCCGGCGCCTGTTCTTCGACCCCCGGATGTCGGGGGATGGGGGAATCAGCTGCGCCACCTGCCACATGCCCGCCAAGGGATGGGGCGACGGGCAGGCTCTCTCGGCGGGCTATCCGGGGAGCAAGTATTTCCGGAACGCGCAGACGCTCCTGAACGCCGCCTACAACAAGCGCGTCTTCTGGGACGGCCGCCTGAGCGGGACGGACCTGCCCACGCTCGTGCGGGATCACCTCACCGAGGCCCACTTCATGCTGGTGGACGGCCGCCTGTTCCCCGAGCGCCTCAAGCAGGTTCCCGCCTACGTCAAGATGTTCAAGGAGGCCTACGGCGGGGAGCCTTCCTTCGGCGGCTCGCTCAAGGCCATCTCGGCGTTCCTGCACACCATCGCTTCCCGGAACGTCCCTTTCGATAAATTCCTGAAAGGCGATGAGAAGGCCATCTCCGCCGAGGCGCAAAAGGGCCTTGCCCTGTTCCGGGGGAAGGCGGGGTGCGCCGCGTGCCACAACGGCGCGCTCTTGAGCGACGGCGGGTTCCACGCGCTCGGCGTCCCCGAGAACGAGCAGATATTCAAGGACCCGCTGCGCCACATCACCTTCCGGCGGTTCAACAAGGTCATCGGCGTTCCGAACTTCATGAATTTGAGGGCCGACCCGGGCCTCTACGTCGTGACCAAAGAAGAGGGCGACCGCGGCAAGTTCCGCACGCCGACCCTGCGCGAAGTCGCGAAGACGGCGCCCTACATGCACAACGGCGCGCTCGCCACGCTCGAGGACGTCGTCGCCTTCTACGACAAGGGCGGCGGGAGCGGCCCGAACAAGAGTCCCCGGCTCAAGCCCCTGGGCCTCACGGCCGATGAGCGAAAGGCCCTGGTGGCGTTCCTGAAGAGCCTCTCGGGCGAGGCGGTATCCGCCAAAGAGCCGAAGATTCCCGACTATGAAATCCGCAAACTCGGCGATAATTGAGGAGACGGCCATGAACGCGCGAATCAAGAATTGCTTCCCGGGTTTCACGATGGCCGTCTGCTTCACCGCCGCCCTTCTGATCGGCGGAGCGGGCGCGGCCCAGGAGAAAAAATTCCCGCCGCTGGGGCCCCTCCCGCCGGTTCCGGTGCCGGCGGACAACCCCATGTCGGACGCCAAGGTGGCGCTGGGCAAGCTGCTCTTCTTCGACGCGCGCCTCTCGGGCGACGCCAGCACCTCGTGCGCCTCCTGCCACAGCCCCGAGAGCGGCTGGGGGGACGGCGGCGACCTGAGCCGGGGCTATCCGGGCACGCAGCACTGGCGGAACTCCCAGACCATCCTGAACTCCGCCTACTACGCGAAACTGTTCTGGGCGGGCGAGTCTACGAGTCTCGAAGCCCAGGCCCGGAGCGCCGCCACGGGCAACGTGGCCGGCAACGGCGACACCATGATGATGGAGGAGCGCCTGCGCCAGGTCCCCGAATACGTCAGGCGCTTCCGCGAGGTGTTCGGAACTCCCTGGCCGACCATCGACGACGCCTGGCGGGCCATCTCGGCCTTCGAGCGCACGGTGGTCTCCAAGGCGAAGGACGTGCCGTTCGACCGCTTCATGAAAGGAGACAAGAAGGCGCTCTCAGAAAGCGCGAAACGGGGGCTGGCGCTTTTCCGCGGAAAGGCGGGGTGCGTCCAGTGCCACAACGGCGCCCTCCTCTCGGATGAGGACTACCACAACGTCGGCGTGCCGAAGAACCCCGCGTTCGAGGAGGATCCTTTAAGGCAGATAACGCTCCGCTATCAGCACGTGATCCGGGGCGTTCCCGAATCGGTCTACCGGAAGGCGGACAGGGACCTGGGGCTCTTCTACACCACCAAGCGCGAGGCCGATAAGGGGCGGTTCCGCACCCCCAGCCTGAGAGAGCTCAAATACACCGCGCCCTACATGCACAACGGCGCATTTTTCGAGTTGGACGAGGTTATCGATTTTTATGACGAAGGTGGGGGGCAGGACGCGAACAGGAGTCCGCTCATCAGGAAACTGGGGCTCACGGACGAGGAAAAGGAGGACCTGCTGGCCTTCCTGGAATCGCTCTCGAGCGACGAGCCCCTGCTCATGAAGCCCCCCGAACTGCCGCCGTACGCGGCCATGCCGTAAGGAGGAATCCATGACTCAGGAAGCCAAGGAAACCCGGCCTTGCGTCTCGCGGCGCGCCTTTCTCCTGGCTGGCGGAACCGCCGTGAGCATCGTGCTGGTCGAGGGCATCCCCGGCCTGGCCGGAGCGGCCCTGCAACGGGCCGAGTATCCCCGCCGGAAGATCGGAAAGCTCAGCGCTCTCAAGGTCGATGCGCCGCAATACTTCCTCTATCCGTGGAAGGACGTCTTCTCCGGCTGCATGCTGGTCAAGCTGGGCGTGGCGGCGGGCGGCGGCGTCGGCGCGAAGCGAGACGTCGTGGCGTTCAGCACCCTGTGCACCCACATGGGCGGCCCGCTCCAGGGAACCTACAACGGCCAGTACAAGGCCATCGGCCCGTGCCCGTTCCACCTGACGAGCTTCGACCTCATGAAGCACGGGATGGTCGCGGCGGGCCAGGCCACGGAGAGCCTCCCCCAGGTCGTCCTGGAGACCCGCGGGGACGACATCTACGCGGTCGGGATGATGGGGCTGCTATACGGTTATCACTCGAACCTGGCGCCGGTACAGCGCTGAGGAGGACGCATCATGGCAGGAAGGGTAACGAACTACTACCTTGCGGAAGACAGTGTCCCCCTCCCGCCGCGCAACGCGGAGGTTTTCACCACGGCTTGCGACTACTGCATCGTGGGCTGCGGGTACAAGGTCTACCGCTGGCCGATCGGGCGCGAGGGCGGGCCCAAGGCC
>JAPPLF010000091.1:0-1979 GCA_028874215.1 Acidobacteriota bacterium | reverse complement strand
CCGGACACGCCGGGGATCGATTTTTCCGGCATCAACCCCTTCAGCGCTTCTTATGAGGACTGGGGAGAGGCCGAGGTCATCTTCTTCTCGGGCGTCGACCCCTGGGAGACCAAGTCGGCGCTGTTCACCTCCTGGATCATGGGCGGGAAAACACCCAACAAGAAGCTGGTCTTCGCCCTGCCGCGCAAGACCACGGGCGTGGCCCATGGCGAGAGGCAGGGCGGTCTCTTCCTGCCCGTCATTCCGGGAACGGACACGGTGCTTCAACTCGCCATCATCCGCCTGATCCTGGAGAACGGCTGGGAGGACAAGGAATTTATCGCGCGGAAGGTGTCGAACAAGTGGGAGATCGGCTCCGGCATGGGTCGCGGGACCCGCAACACGCCCTGGCAGTGGGTCACGACCTGGGGCAAGTACGGGACCGACTTCGAAGGCTACAAGAAGTGGATCCTGGGCTACGCTTACGCCGAACTGGAGCGTGCCGCCAAGATCACGGGCGTGCCGGCGGCGGACATCCGCAAGACGGCGGAAATCCTCGCCAGGCCCAAACCCGACGGAACGCGCAAGAAGACCTCGTTCATGCTCGAGAAGGGAAATTACTGGTGCAACAGCTTCGGGAACACGGCTTCGTTCGCGGCGCTGGGGCTGGTCTGCGGCGCCGGGTCGCGGCCGGGCCGCGTGATCTCCCGCGGCGGGGGGCACCAGCGCGGCTGGATGGGCGCAGCCCATTACCCGAGGGCCCTGTCGCCCGAGAAGGCGCCGGGGCGCCGCAAGAAGGAGATCGACCTCGACCGCTGGGTCGTGGACGGCCACGTGCGCTTCGCGTGGGTCATCGGAACCACCTGGTGCCAGGCGATGGCGGCGTCCCAGGAGTTGATGGACGTCTTCCAGCGGTTGACGCGCCGCAACCCCCACCAGATCGAGAGTTTTGACGTCGATACGGCGGTGGACGCCTTAAAGCGCAGGGTGGACGCCGGCGGCATGGTCGTCGCCCACCAGGACATCTACCCCGTCTCCCCGATCGGGACCGAGTATTCGGACCTGATTCTCCCGGCCGCCACCTGGGGCGAGGAGGACTTCACCCGCTGCAACGGCGAGCGCCGCCTGAGGCTCTACAGCAAGTTCGCCGACCCCCCCGGCGAGGCCCGGCCCGACTGGTGGATCATCGCGGCGTTCGCCCGGAAGATGGGCTTCAAGGGCTTCGACTGGAAGGACAGCAACCAGATTTTCGAGGAGGCGGCCCGCTTCGGCCGCAAGGGGGTGCTCAACTACCACCCGCTCGTGGTGAAGGCCAAGCGCGAGGGCAAGCGAGGCCACGAGCTGCTCCGCGAATACGGGACCGAAGGCATCCAGACCCCCATCCGCATGGTCAAGGGCGAACTCGTCGGCACGAAGCGTCTCCACGACGAGAACCTGGAACTCGGGACCCCCGAAGGCCCCACGATGCACATGAAATGGCTCACATCCTTCAGCACCCAGAGCGGCAAGGCGGTTCTGCTGAAGAGCTACTGGGAGGACTTCAAGGACTTCTACGACAGGGTCACCCCGCAGGGGGACGAGTTGTGGGTGACGAACGGGCGGATCAACGAGCTCTGGCAATCCGGCTACGACGACAAGCGGCGGCCCTACATTATGCAGCGCTGGCCCCAGCAGTTCCTGGAAATCCATCCCGACGACGCCCGCGCCCGTGGCATCGAATCCGGGGACCTGGTCGCCATCGAGAACGACGACCTCCTCGTGCAGACGGGCGGATACATCGGCGTCGACGGCAAGGAGCAGACCTTCACCGAGCTCATGAAGGCCGGACGCATCAAGAAGAGCAAGGGGAGCTTCACCGCGGTGGCCATGGTCACCGACGCGGTCCGGGCGGGCGTCACCTTCGCCTATTTCGGCTTTCCCGAGAACCCGGCCAACTCGGTGGTCCACCGGGTGCCGGACCCCCTGACCAACCGCTACCGCTACAAGCTGGGCAAGGGGAA
>JAPPLF010000090.1 GCA_028874215.1 Acidobacteriota bacterium | reverse complement strand
ACGTTTTGTGCCCCTGATGACAACAACGATTCAGAATTGGAAACGGCGAAGGAAATTGGGAAAAAGCAGACTGTCCCCTTCTTGAGCTGCTGCGTTTTCGGAAGCAACCGACGGAACTTGACCAAGTAACCATCTCAGGTGTCATTGCTGGCGGAGGAGCCGCCAGATTTGTGGTCTGCCCTGTCCCTTCTGTCCCGGAAAAGCAAGCAGGCCGGAAAAGCAGGCTGTCCCCAATAGTCGAAAAGCAGGCTGTCCCCATTATTCGGGCTGTCCCCATTATTCGGCCGGATCCTTTCCGCGGGTGAACCGCGGCACATTCAATTGGGCCTCAAGCTGTTGTTCTGATCAGGCCCGGACCGAGAGGGTCCGCATCCGGTTAAGGGCCATGGCGACCTCGTAGCGCCGGGGACGGGCCAGGTTGCCCACCTTGAACGGAGACAGGATGTCCAAACCCCCGGCATCCAGATCTTTGACGAGCCGGGCGAGAGCCTGCTCCAGGGTCAGGTCGTCCGTGAAGCAGCGAGTCGCCATATGGTGGATGGCGAGTCCGATGGTCCGGGTCTGCGAGGAGTCCACCAGTTGCTCCAGGGCGGACAGATCGACGTCGGTGCGGCCGTAGTGGAGTTTTCGCAATCCCCTGGCATCGATCTTGACGGCTCGCCTCCCACGCCTGGCGTCGAAGCTGCGGGCCCGGGGACGGCGTTGGAGCACCCGCCCGAAGCGGTCGCCTCCCTCGCGCAAGCGCCGGCTGGGCTGTGCCGCGACGATGGATCGGGCCTGGCCGCCGACATCCCGGGGACGGTACTCGTCCATCATCACCACCGAGTCGGCCACGTCGAAATAGTCTCCGGACCCGCCCATGACCAGTACCGTCGAGACGCCATAGTCCCGGTACATTTGCCGGACCTTGTCGATGAAGGGGGTGATGGGCTCTTTGGGCTTGGCCACCAGCGCCTGCATCCGGGCATCCCGGATGATGAAGTTGGTGGCCGAGGTGTCCTCGTCCATGAGCAGGAGCCGGGAACCCATCTCCAAGGCCTCCACGATGCCGGCCGCCTGGGACGTTGACCCGGACGCATTGTCTGTGGAGAAGTTGACTGTTTCCCGGCCCAGCGGAAGATTTCGAATGAAGGGAGACAGGTCGACCCTCTCCACGTAGCGCCCGTCTTCGGCCCGTATCTTGAGGGCGGACTCGATGGTGACCACACCCTCTCGGCCGTCGCCGTGAATCTGGTTGTAGACCCCCCGCTCCAGCGCGTTCAGCAGGGTGGTCTTGCCGTGGAAGCCCCCTCCGACGATAAGGGTAACGCCCGGTCTCAGGCCCATTCCCCGGACCGGTCCTCCGTTTGGCCTATCGAGTTCGACTTCCAGGCTCGAGGGAGACCGGAAATCGATCACCGGTTGCGCGGGAGTGGGAACGAGAGGGCGATCGTCCACGCCGCTTCGCCGGGGCAGGGAGGACCCGTTGGCCACGAAGGCCACGAGTCCCCGCTCCTCGAGCTGGTTGCGGAGCGCGTCCTGATCTTCCACGACCTGGACCTGCCGCCGGAGATCCTCCCGGGGAAGCCGGGCGTAGAAGAGGGACCGGCGAACGATCCGGGGGAGTTCCGAAAGCAGCATCTCAGCCGCTTGGCGGCCACGGATCGACCGCCCGGCGGCGGGAAGGCCGGCGGTGAAACGCGCCTCCAGGAATCCGCGGTGGATGACGACGCTGTTGGCTTCCAGGACCTCCTGGTTCCCACGATCGATCTCGAAGAGGCCGCTGCGTCCGGTACCCCGGCGTCCGACGGCGGTGACGCGGATGGCTCGATGAAAGGCACGAGTCAGAAAGTCGGCCCAGGCGATGCGCCGAATCCGGCCGGCGCTCAGGAAATCGGGAAAGCCGGCTCGGCCTGACTCCACGCGCACGCTCATCCGGGAGGGCGCGGCAAACGGGTCCCCTTGAACATGGTCCACCGAGAGCCGGAACCCGTCCAGATCGTAGGTTCCCCGGATGGCCCGGTAAGCCTTGTAGCCGCGGCCGTCGATCCGTCTGAGGATCGTTTCCAGATCCGCTCCCGTCGCCATCGGTGGTGACCTCGTCGAACTCTCCAGCCGCCCGCCGCTTCCGGTCTTTCCCGCCGTCCCGGACCCACTGTACCCGCGCGTTCCGGGTATAATCCACCCGGTTCGGTGGCGTCTCCACGGGCGTGAGATATGCGCAAGCAGGAACTCCCGGTGAAAGTCTCGTCGAGCACGGGCCGTACGCCCTGGGGGGTCGTATCCTGGGCGCTGGGGGGCGTCCGGGGACTCTACGATTGGGTGCTCTCGCTGGCCCACCGGCGATACGCTGCCGCCATACTGTTCCTGATCGCCTTCGCTGAGTCGTCCTTTTTCCCGGTTCCTCCCGACGTGCTTCTCATCGCCCTGGCCCTGGGCGCCCCCGGCCGGGCCCTGGGTTTCGCGGCCATCTGTACCGTCGGGTCGGTGGCGGGAGGCGCCTTGGGTTACGCTCTCGGCCTGTACGCCTACGAACTGTTGGGCCGGCCCATCATCGAGATCTACAGCGCCCAGAGCGCGTACCTGGAGGTCCGGGCCCTGTACCGGGAATGGGACGCCGTCGCCATCTTCGTCGCCGGCTTCACCCCCCTTCCGTACAAGGTCTTCACCATCGCGGCGGGGGCTTTCCGAATCGATTTTCCAACCTTCGTACTGGTTTCGGCCATCAGCCGGGGAGCTCGATTCCTGCTGGTCGGCGCCCTGATTTACCGCTTCGGTCCCGGGGTCAAGCGGTTCATCGATTCCTATTTCAGTTGGCTGACCGTGGTCTTCACGGTCCTGCTGATCGGTGGATTCCTGCTCTTGAAATATGCTATTTATTAGCCTTTCTCCTGCCTCGGGGCGTGGCGCAGTTTGGTAGCGCGCACGGTTCGGGACCGTGAGGTCGGAGGTTCAAATCCTCTCGCCCCGACCAGACACAATCTGGTTACCGAAGGCTTTTCTCATGGGCGCTCGACACAATCACGGGCGAACTACGGATGAATGTCATGGCTGCTCGACGGTATCGATTGACGGGCCGGGTCCAGGGCGTGGGTTTTCGGTATTTCACATACCGGTCGGCCCAGCGCCTGGGAGTGACCGGTTGGGTCCGAAACCGGGACGACGGAGATGTGGAGGTCCACGCCGAGGCCGAGGCCACCACCTTGAAGGAGTTCGAAGCTCAACTGCGGACAGGGCCGTTCTTTGCCCGGGTTCTGGGCCTGGAGTGGAACAAGGTCTCGCCGGGCCCTTTCTTGAACTTTTCCATTGAGAGGTGAGCCGTGGAGGAATTGAAGAAGAAGATCCGGGAGGTCCCCGACTTTCCCAAAGCGGGAATCCTCTTCTATGACGTGACGACCCTGTTGAAGGACGCTGACGGACTGCGTCAAGCCGTCGATCTTATGGTGGACCCCTATGTCGGCGCCGGGATCGACAAGGTGGTGGGGATCGAATCGAGGGGATTCATCCTGGCTCCGGCCATGGCAATTCGTTTGGATGCCGGATTCGTCCTGGTGAGGAAGCCGGGAAAACTTCCCGCCAGGACCATCGAGGTCGCCTACGATCTGGAATACGGACAGGATCGCATCGAGGTCCACGAGGACGCCATCGAAGCCGGAGAGCGGGTCCTCATCGTGGACGACCTGATGGCCACCGGCGGCACGGCGGCCGCCGCCGTCGAGCTGGTTCGCCGCCTGGAGGGAAACCTGGTCGGCGCGGCCTTTCTCGTGGAGTTGGAGTTCCTTCAGGGAAGAACCAAGGTCCCCGGCGTCGAGATCTTCTCCCTGCTCAAATACTGATCACCGGCGGTGTTCCGGAGGGCCCGGATCAGGGAGGTCAGGCCTCCGGAACCGGGGCCGGTTCCAGGCGGTCGATTTCGGACTGGGCTTCTTCGGCCTGTGAACTGGTGGGATAGTCGCTGGTGATCTTCCTGTAGTTCTCCAGAGCCTGCTCGACATTGCCCAGGGCCTCATGGGTCCGGGCGATTCGCATCAGGACCGTCTGCTCCGGGACCTGGGGCGTGGGGTCTCCCAGAAGCTGTTGGAGGTAAGTCAGGGCCTCTTCGTGATTCTCCTCCCCCAGCGCGATGTTCGCGAGGACGTTGCGCGACAGGTTCCTGACGTCGCTGTCGCCGCTGTTGTCCACGACCCATTTCAGGTGTTGGCGCGCGGCCCCGGCGTCTTCCTTCTGGCGTCCGATGAGGCCCAGGTAATAACGGGAGAAGAATCCGAGACGAGTGCCGGAGAAGTCGTCTGATATTCTCTCGAACGCCACTTCGGCAGCTTCCCGCCGTTCCGCGACGGTGTCGAAACGGTATTCCGGCGGCGGCTCAGGCGGCTGATTCTGGTTTTCACTGTCGGTATCGGTATCGGTATCGGTATCGGGATCGGGAGCCAGTTCCTTGACCGGGGCGTGGTACGTGTCCAGGGCCTCGGCGAACAGCTTCTGGGCTTCCTGGTTAGCGCTATCCTGGTAACCCTGCCAGACGTAGAATCCCAGCAGGCTCGCCACGATGATTCCGGACCCCACCACCAATGGAGTCCGGTTGACCACCGCCCATTGAGAAATCCCGCTCAGCACCGAGTAGATCCGGTCTTCTTGAACGATCTCCTTGCGTGTCAACCTGCGAGCCACAGAACAACCCTCCTGCGGTATTCAGTCCCTGAGTCGAAGTTTTTGCGCCTGGCAGGACTCGAACCTGCGGCTCAGGGGTTAGGAACCCCTTGCTCTGTCCTTCTGAGCTACAGGCGCAATCGCGAATAGTCTAGCACCCCCAGGCGGGAACCTGCCACGGCGATGGCGCGCACAGATCGCGCACAATTTGAACCGTCACGTATTCACGGGTCGTGCCGAAGACTCTAGAGTTTATGGGAAGAGTGACCGCATTCCAGTCTCTCAGTGGCGACAAACCTCTGAACTTGCCTGCCCTGGAGGCCGAGCCCCGAGATGGGTAAGAAAACCAACTTGTTGTCGATTGGAGTCATCCTCCTTCTGCTGAGCTTTACCAGCAGCTTCGCCCAAAGGACGACGGCGGAGATCGTGGGGACGGTGACCGACGAAACGGGAGGCGTGCTTCCGGGCGTGGAGGTCGTGATCACCAACATGGACACGGCTCTCACCCGTAGCACCTTCTCGGACGATTTCGGGAACTACCACGTTCGGCTCCTACCGGTCGGCCGCTATTCCGTCAGCGGTGAGCTGGTGGGCTTCAAGAAGCAGGAGATCTCGGGAATCATCCTCCAGGTGGACCAGGTGGCTCGTATCGATCTGGGTCTGGAGGTGGGCGAGATCACCGAGCTGGTGGAGGTGGAAGGCACCGCGCCTCTGACCAAGACCGCCGCCGCCGACATCGGAATGGTGATCGAGAATCAGCAGATCGAGGAGCTACCTCTTCGAGGCGAGAACTCCTTCGTCGACATGGTGTCGCTCGATGCCGGAGCCGCCAAGGTCTCGGGCCATCTGACGTCCATCTTCACCGACCTGTTCGGCGGCATGACCAATGCCTACGGCTCCCCTCCGGACGGGTCCAGATTCATGATCGACGGCGTGGACGTGAAGGACACGGCCAATTCCGGATCGACATCCGGCTGAGCGGCAACGCCACCCGGGAGATGAAGTCTCAGATGAACTCCCACTCGGCGGAGTTCGGCATGAACAGCGGCATCCAGGTCAACATGGTGACCAAGTCCGGGACCAATGAAATCCACGGTAACGTCTTCTGGGATCATCGCAACTCGGCGGTGAACGCGCGGAATTTCTTCGATCCGTCCCGGGAAAGCCGGGTCCGGGAGGGCCTGTCCGAAGTTCCCATCCTGCAGTTCAACATCTTCGGCGCCTCCATCGGGGGGCCCATCGTCCAGGACAAGACCTTCTTTTTCTTCAACTACCAGGGGACCCGGGAGAACAAGTCCCTCACCCGTCCGGCCAGCGTCCCCACCATGAAGATGAGAAACGGCGACTTCTCCGAGATACTTCCCGGAACGGTGATCAGGGATCCGCTCACCGGCGATCCCATCCCGGGCAACATCATCCCGGAGAACCGGATCCATCCGGTGGCGCGCAACATGATGTTCGGCGTGGGTGAGGTCATGCCGCTGTGGCCGGTGCCCGATCGTCCCGGACTCGCCAACAACATCCTGCCCAGCCGCGCGCAGGAGCAGGTGTTCGACCAGTTCGTCTTCCGTGTGGACCCCAGCGTCACAGACTCGGACAACGCCTACGTCCGTTACATCTACGACAAACAGGACCGCGTCCTTCGCTACAACAAGTTCCTGCACCAGCTCCCCGACTACAACGACATCTTCGCCACTCCCGCCCACAACGCGCGAGTCGGTTGGACCAAGGTCATGGGAGCGTCGGCGGTCAATGAGCTGAAACTGGGCGTGAACCGCATGACGCAGACGCTGGAGGATGAGATCTGCGGCACGCCGGTTCCGAAGCTCCTGGGAATCGAAGGGACTTCGACCCTGTTTCAGTACAATCCGTGGGTTGCCGCGTCCGGGTTCAGCCGGACCGGCACTCTCCTGAACGCGCCCAACAACCGGGTGGACAACACGTACCTGGCAGGTGACGCGATTTCGTGGAACGTGGGTTCCCACGCCCTCGGATTCGGCGGCGAGTGGCGGGAGAGAGAGCAGAACGGGGGATCCCAGCCGATCCCCAACGGGTACTTCATCTTCGGTCCCTTCTACACCGGTTACTCCATGGCGGATCTGATGCTCGGCTATCACCGGACGGCCATCACGGGCCGGGAGGCTGCTGCAGGCGCGCGACCTGAACAACTGGGCCCCCAGGGTCGGGCTGGCCATTCGTCCCTTCGGCGGGAACGCGACAGTCATTACCGGGCAACGGTCGGCTGGAGGCAGCCCACCGCCAACTCCTCATACCACGGCATGAGAGTCAATCTGGAGCAGGGGTTCAGCAACGGTTTCCTGGGCAACATTTCCTACGTCTATTCCAAGTGGCTCGACTGCGGCGGCAACAACCTGTTCGCCGATTTGGGCGACAGCGTGAAGAGGAATCCCTTCGACTGTTCCGCCGAATGGGGACGCAGCTCTTCCGATTACCGGCAGCGGTTCGTCTACAATTTCGTCTATCAGATCCCCATCATGCGAGGGTCCGGCCACGGACTCGCGGGAGCCATCCTGGGTGATTGGAACATCAGCAGCATCGGGACCTTTTCCTCGTCGGGGGCGGTGGATGTCGCCAGCCCCTTCGACCCCGACAACTCGGGCGGAGCCAATCGGCCCGATCTCACCGGGGACCCCAACAGCGGGGCGGCGGGCAACGCCCAGCAGTGGTTCAACACCAGGGCATTTACGCGGGTGCCGAATCCGGCGGATACGGGCGTCTACCGTTTTGGAAACGCCGGACGCAACGTCATTGACGGTCCCGGTTGGACCACGGTCGACTTCTCGATCTGGAAGTCATGGCACGTGGCGCAGGAAAGGGCCCGGGTCGAATTTCGTGTTGATTTCTTCAACATCACGAACCACACGAATTTCGATCTCCCCAGTACTCTGTTCACCGGGGGAGCCTTTGCAACGATGGGCAACGCCGGCAATTCGCGGCATCTGCAATTCGGCCTGGATATCGATTTCTTGCAACCGGTGGACGCCCCGGAAGAGAGAACTGTCGCCAAGTCGGCCTTAACGGGTTCCGAATCCAAGGAGAAGTTGAAGCTATGCTTTCTGAAGTTGAAAACTTGCTTTCCGGGAGCTTTGGGCCGGTCCTGTTGATCCTGCCCATTCTTCTGGGCGCAACCATGGTGCTCGCAGTGGGTCAAAACGAGCGGTCGAAACCTCAGTACCAGGTGAAGTTCAAGATTCACAATCCGGTTCCCATGCGGGACGGTGTCCATCTCTCGGCGGACGTCTACCGTCCCGACGATCCGGGCAAGTTTCCCGCCGTGCTCCTGATGACGCCGTACAACAACATGAGAGGCGGCAACGACATGGAGCACGCCCTCTACTTCGCCAAGCGCGGATATGCGGTCGTGCTGGTGGATCTGAGGGGCCGTCACGATTCCGGAGGGGAATGGGATCCTTACGTGAACGATCCCAAGGACGGGTTTGATACCCACGAGTGGATCGGCCAGCAGGAATGGTGCGACGGTAATCTGGGGACGTTCGGGTATTCCTATCCGGGGTTCACCCAGGTCATGCCGTCGGTCTACGGCAGCAAATACCTCAAGTGCATGGTCCCGTCGGTTTGCCAGCAGTCCAACTACGGCCACCTCTACAACGACGGCGTCATGCAACTCAACGTCACCTTCGTGGCCGGTTTCTTCTGGGCGGGACACACCATGCAGTTTCTGCACGGCCCCGGAATCACCGAGAATCCCATTCTCGACTGGAACAAGTTCTTCTGGCGTCTTCCCCTGATCACCGCCTTGGACGATATCGCGGATCTGCCCTGGTTCAGGACCTGGATCAAGCATCCCACCTACGACGACTATTGGAAGAGCTACGGGGTCAAGGAGAAATACGGGCAGATCAAGGCGCCCGCCTATTTCATCACCGGTTGGTACGACAACCTGGTGCGCGAGAACTTCCGCAACTTCAACGGGTTCCGGAATGAGGGCGGTTCCAAGGCGGCCCGGGAGGGGACCAAGCTCCTGGTGGGGCCCTGGGATCACGGCGTCAACAGGCGGATGGAGACCTCGATCCTGGACTTCGGTCCCGACATCTACGTTGACATTCTGGATGAACACGTCCGGTGGTACGACCACTGGCTCAAGGGAATGAAGACCGGTGTGGACACCGAAGCGCCGCTCCGGATTTTCGTGATGCGCGCCAACAAGTGGCGGGACGAGTGGGAATGGCCGCTGGCCCGCACCCAGTGGACCAAGTACTACCTGGGCAGCGGCGGATCGGCCAATTCACTCTACGGCGACGGGACGCTGGGCACGTCCGAGCCTGCGGCGGATTCCCCTCAGGATACATTCGATTACGATCCCGCCAATCCGGTGGAGACCGTTGGCGGGCAGACCGAGTTTCCGGCCAACCAGAGAGGCCCGCAGAACCGGCTGGTGGTCCAGAGACGGCAGGACGTCCTGATCTATACCTCCGACGAGCTGTCCGAACCGCTGGAGGTCACCGGGCCCGTCGAGGTCACGCTGCATGCCGCGTCGAGCGCCGTCGACACCGATTTCACGGCGGTTCTGACCGAGGTCCTGCCCGACGGCCGGTCCGTCCATATCAGTGAAGGGATCGTTCGAGCCAGCTTCCGCGACTCTCTGGAGAATCCAACCCATATCGAGCCGGGCAAGATCTACGAGTACACGATCCACATCTGGGAGACGAGCTGGGAGTTCCAGCCGGGAAGCAAGATTCGGCTGGAAATCAGCAGCAGCAATTTCCCCCGCTGGGCCCGCAATCTGAACACCGGAGCCGAGTTCGGCATGACCTCGGAGATGAAGGTCGCCACGCAGACGATCTATCACAACGAGATGCATCCCTCGCATGTGATTCTGCCGGTGATTCCCCGGTAATTCCGTAGAGAAACCGTCCGATCGCGCAAATCGAGCAAGGGTTCTCTGAACTCCCGGCAACAGGGCACGCACGTCCTGCTGCATCCAACGAAACAAGGGAGAGGGGGACAGGGAAGTCCCCCCTCCTGCGAGGAGGGGCGATTTCTTATCGCCCGGTCTTTGTCGTCAAGCTGTCACACCGGAGTTCGCCGGGCATGGGCCGGTGGGGGAGCTCCTGTCTATCGCAATGATTGCAGTCGCAATGGTTCTCCTCTGGGGCCAGCTCTCCGCACAACGGCCGCCGGGCGACCGCGTGGTGTTTTCCGACGTCACCCGGGCGGCCGGGATCGACTTTCTGCACGAGAGTGGTCTTTCGAGAGAGAAACTGATCGTCGAGACCGTTGGGTCCGGACTGGCCTGGATCGACTACGACAATGACGGGCATCTGGATCTTTACCTCGTGAACGGTTCCAGGATGTCCGAGGAGAAACCCTCTCCCGGAAATGCGCTTTTTCGAAACGGGGGCCGCGGGAGCTTCGAAAACGTCACCCGGAAGGCTGGAGTCGCGGGCAACGGATCCTACGGGATGGGCGTGGCGATGGGAGACTACGACAACGACGGCCGATTAGACTTCTACGTGACCTATTATGGTGCCAATCAGCTCTTTCGCAACAGCGGGGACGGCACCTTCGACGACGTAGCTGGCAAGGCCGGTGTGGACAGCCGGCAGTGGGGGAGCAGCGCCCGGTTTTTCGACTTCGATCTTGATGGCGATCTGGACCTCTATGTCGTCAACTACCTGGACTACGATCCGGCAGACAATCCCTACTGTGGACTACCCAAGGAGGGGTGCCGCCTCTACTGCGACATCCGCATGTTCGAGGGTGCGGCGGATCAGCTCTACCGGAACAATGGGGACGGTTCCTTTACCGATGTTTCGAATTCCGCGGGGATCGCCAATCCGGCCGGCAAGGGCTTGGGATTGACCTTTTCCGACTTCGACGGCGACGGGTACCCGGACATCTACGTCGCCAACGATACGATTCGGGACTTCCTGTATCGCAACAACCGGGACGGCACCTTCTCCGACGTCACTTACGCGGCCGCGGTCGGCTTCGACGCCAACGGCGAACCTCAGGCCGGAATGGGTGTGGACGCCGCCGATTGGGACAACGATGGTCGTCCGGACATCCTGGTCACCAATTTCGCGTACGAACTCAATGCGCTTTACCGGAACGGCTCCAACCTCCTCTTTCAGGAGGTGTCGGAGAGGATGGGCTTGGGGTCCGGACTTCTTCCCCTGGGATTCGGAGCCAAACTCTTCGACTATGACAATGACGGCGACCTGGACATCGCGTTGTCCAACTCGGGCGGGCATGCGGTCCTGATGAGAAACGAGGGTGGAAACCGCAACAACTGGATCGCGATTCAGGCCCGCGGCAGGCAGAGCAACGCCTTCGGCCTGGGCGCCGCCGTGCGGGTCCGGACGGAGCAGGGAACTCAGTTGGGACAGGTCAACAACGTGGCGAGTTACCTGCGCGCCAACGAACTCCGGGTCTATTTCGGCCTGGGCCGGCAACGGGAAGTCAAGAGCGTCGAGGTGCGCTGGCCGAGCGGCAGGCGGCAGGTTCTATCGAATGTATCTGCCAATCAGATCCTGAGAGTCACCGAGCCGTAATCTCAACGCCCGACGGCCGGCTCCGTGTACCCTGATTTTTTGGCTCGGGAAGCATGGTCCCGCGACCTCGCCGGGTCGCCCGTCGACGCGAACAGCCCGGCCAGCCGGTGGTGAGCCTCGCCATGCCCGGGGTCCATTTCCAGCACTCGCAAGTAGGACCGGATCGCGTCCGCCGGTGAGCCTTTGGCGTCATACGCCCGGCCCTTCTCCAAGTAGACCTCCGACTCGAACGCCAGGTACTTGCCGGAAGCCGAGAATCCGCCGGCGTGGGAGAGAGCCGCATCCAATTCCGCGAGGGCCGAGTCGGGTTGACCCGTAACGCGAAGAGCGCGGGCCAATACCAGACGGCCTTCCGGCACCGCCGGACTGATTGCGACGGCCTTTCGAAGCAGCTCGAGGGCCTTCTGCAGGCCCCCCTCTTGCAGGTAGACGGAACCGGTTTTGAGGATCATGTCGGAGGTGGCGCCCTTCGCGGCGATGGCGCGGTCCAGCCGGCTGAGAGCCTCTTCCGTGTCTCCCCGGTCCAAGTGAGCCAAGCCCAGGTAGTAGTGGGCTTGAGCCAAGTCCGGGTCCAGCATGGCGGCCGATTCGTTCTGCCGGATCGAAAGCCGGAGATCGCCCGACTGGCGATTCACCTCTCCCAGGAGAGAGAGCAGTTCCGGAGTCTTCTCGGTGATCTCGAGGCGCTCCTCCAGCGTCTCCCGGGCCTTGCGGATCCGGCCCAGATCGAGATAGACGCGGGCCAGGTGGAACCGCGCGCTGGTATTCCCTGGATCGAGGGAAAGTGCCTGCCTGAACTCGCCCTTCGCTTCACCGATCATGCGGTAGGACCCCAGGAGACGGTAAGCGTAACCGAGCATCAGGTGGGCGCCGGCCGACCGAGGATCGAGGGTAATCGCCGTCTTGAACTGCTTGATCGCCTCCTGGGACCTCCCCTGATTCAGATCCCTGGAACCGCGCCGCAACGCCTGTTGGGCATAAGTCTGGTTTGCGGCCCTCCTCTCCAGGTTGCGGATCACGACGTAACCCAGTCCGGGATCGACGAAAAGTGCCGTTGAGCCACGGGTCAGTCCTTCGACTCGCCGCCGCAAATCACTGCTGAGATCGCCGATGGACATTCGGCCGAGATACCCGCCGCCGGCCGCCGTAGGGTGGTTGGAATTCCGGCGCGCGACTTCGTCGAATCCGGCGCCCGATTTCAGTTCCGCCAGAACCTCGGTCAATTGGGATTGGGTCGAAACGGTGATGATCTGCAGATCGACCGGCGAGTCGTCCTGGATGGTCCCGGCCAGGCAAAGCGGCGAAACCAACCAGGCCAGAGTGACATGGGCGAGTCTTCGTGACATCGAATCGATCTTAACAGTCCGACCGTGAACAGGGGACAGTCTGGATACAGGGGACGGATAGGGGACGGATATGAACAGGGGATACAGGGGACAGTCTCTGTGTCCCCCTCTTCTTTTTCGCGGTTTGCCGGGAGAGCCGAAAACAGCGGGGGAGAAGACTGCGGGCCAAGAACGGTCGCCTTGTTCCCGATTCGCCTCCCGGTGATCACATAGGCTATCCTGCCCTCATTCGCCAGACCGCTCCTTCAGTTTCTGGAGAGATCATGTTTCGAAGCGTGACCACGCGAGTTCTGATCGTTCCGGCTTTGACCCTGTTCCTATCCGTGTTCGCAGCCATGGCCCAGGCAGATTGGGAACCCGGCCCCGCACAGTACGAGGTCAGAGTCAAAATCAACGTGAAGGTTCCCATGAGGGACGGGATCAATCTCTCCGCCGACATCTACCGTCCCGACGCGCCCGGGAAGTTCCCCTGTCTCCTGCTTCGGACCTACTGGGGGAACAACATCGGTCCGCTGAAGGTACCCTGGGGGCTCTACTTTGCCCGCCGCGGCTACGGAGTCGCCCTGGTGGATGTGCGCGGGCGCTACGACGCCGAGGGGGTCTGGGAACCTTACGTCGATGAACCGCAAGACGGTTACGACACCCAGCAGTGGCTGGGACAGCAGGATTGGTGCAACGGTTCGGTGGGGACGTTCGGCCGCTCCTATGACGGCTTCACGGCCCTGATGTCGGCTCCCCTGGGCAGCCCCTACCTGAAATGCATGGTTCCGGCGTCCAACCAGCAGACCAACTTCGGCCATCTCTACAACGACGGCGTCCCCCAGTTGGGCGTCATATTCATGGCTGGAGTCTTTCTCGCGGGCCATACCTTGCAGCCGAACATCTCCCGTTTCGCCCACGGAGAAGCGACGGTGAATTACGAGGAGGTCTTTCGCCGGCTTCCCCTGATGACGGCCCTTGACGATTTGCAGGAGGGTTCCTACTACAAGGACTGGCTGCGGCACTGGAAGTATGACTCGTACTGGAAGTCCTATGGAGTGAAGGAAAAATACGGCCGGATCACGGTACCGGCCTATCTCATGAGCGGCTGGTACGACAATCTGGTGCACGAAGCGTTTCGCAACTTCAAGGGCATGCGCGAGGAGGGAGGGTCGGAGACGGCAAGGAAGGGAACCAAGATCCTGGTGGGTCCCTGGGCCCACGGCGGCTATCGCATGGAGGACGGAAAGACCGTCACCTTCGGCGACGGCGCCGATCTGAAGTCCGTCCACCTGCGATGGTACGACTATTGGCTGAAGGGGATCGAAAACGGAATCGACCGGGAAGCGCCGATCCGCATCTTCGTGATGGGAGACGATCGGTGGAGAGACGAGATGGAGTGGCCCCTGGCCCGGACCAGGTGGACCAACTACTACCTCTCCAGCCGCGGGAGCGCCAACTCTCTTCACGGGAACGGCCGGCTTTCTCTACAACCGGACGGTTCGTCCGCCCCCACGGATTCCTATCGCTACAATCCCCACGATCCGGTGCCGACGCTGGGAGGCCAGATCTCGACCCACGGCGATCTGAAAGGTCCGAGAGACCGCCGTCCGGTGCAGCGAAGGGACGATGTGCTCGTGTACACGAGCCAACCCCTGGATCGGGACACGGAAGTCCCCGGCCCGGTCGAGCTGAGGCTGTACGCAGCCTCGAACGCCAAGGACACCGATTTCACGGCGACCCTGACCGATGTCTATCCGGACGGGCGCGCGATCCACATCTGCGAGGGCATCATGCGGGCTTCCTTCCGGGAGTCCCTGGAGAATCCGAGCCTCATCGAACCGGACAAGATCTATGAGTACCGGATCAGCCTCTGGGAGACGAGCACCGTCTTCAAAGCGGGCCACCGGATCCGGCTCGAAGTCTCCAGCAGCAATTTCCCCCGCTATGCGAGAAATCTGAACACCGGAAATCGCCTGGGAACCAGCGCCGAAATGAAGATCGCGAAGCAGACCATCCACCATGATTCCGGGTACCCGTCGGCTCTGGTGCTTCCCGTCATTCCTCGATGAGCACGGCGGCGGAACGGCGGAGACTCTGAAAGGACGTTGGTTTGAAGATCAGCGACATCAAGACGACCTGCTTGAATCTGCCCCACCGGGAACCGGAATTCGTCTCCAGCGGATATCGACTCGGGACGACCGAGATTCTCATCGAAGTGGAGACCGACGAAGGCGTCACGGGGTTGGGAGAGTGCATCTGCCGGCCCAATGCACAGGTCATCGAAGCCGCCATCCTGTCCGCCAAGCCGTTTTTGCTGGGAAAGGATCCCAGAAACATCGAGCGCATCCTCAACGATCTGAGGAGCCTCGGGAACTGGAGCTTTTTCGAGCGCGTCGGCAACGTGATGATGGGAGGCATCGAAACCGCGCTCTGGGACATCCTGGGGAAAGTCTCGGGCCAGCCGCTCTACTTCCTGCTCGGGGGATTGCTGCGGGAGCGCATTCCCATCTTCTACTACCTTCTCCGCTTTCCTTTGGACGAAATGGTCCGGAGGTCCAAGAAAGCGGTTTCGCAGGGTTTTCAGACCATCTTCTTCAAGGTCGGGGGCGATCTGAACAACGACATCGCGGCCATCGAAGCGGTCCGTGACGCCGTTGGAGGGAAGGTCAATATCCGGGTCGACGCCAACGAGGCCTGGACCCCGGGGACGGCGATCCGCTTCATCAAGCAGGTGGAGAAATTCGATCTCGAGTGGGTGGAAGAGCCGGTGATCATCAACGACCTGAACGCCCTGGCCCACGTCCGGCGTTCGGTCAACACTCCCATCGCCGCCAATCAGTCCTCCTGGACCCTGTACGACGCCAAGCGAATCCTGCAGGCCAATGCCGCCGACGTTCTGGTCGTCGACCAGTGGCAGATGGGAGGGTTGCTCTTCTACAAGAAGACGGCGGCGTTGGCCGAGGCCTACGGCGTCGGGGTCAATCACCATTCCTGGGGTGAGACCAGCGTGGGCCATTTCGCCGGCTTTCACGTGGCCGCCTCCAGCCCCAACTTCCTCTATGCCAATCAGAGCTATCTCTCGATGCGGGAGGAAGATATCATCAAGGGAGGCCCGCCCAGGGTCGAGCAGGGATGCGTCGAGATTCCCCACGGTCCCGGGATCGGGGTCGAGTTGGACCCGGAGGCGGTAGGCAGAGCCGCCGAGCGTTATCGTCGTGACGGGCCCTACTTGGCCCGCGAAGGGCGCGAAGATCTCCCGGTCACCCTCATTCCCCAGATGTAGGTTCGACGCATGGACAAACCCGGCCGCCCAGGCGACCCTCCGCTGAACCTGGATCAACTGGATCGGAACGAGCCCTCCTGGCAGCGTGCCGCCATCGGCTTCATCCTCATATTCCTGACGGCGGGCGCCTTCTACATCTTCTGGATTCTCCTGTTCCGCCTGGTCTCTCCATGAACGAGATCCTCTGGCCCCTGGTCGCCCTCTACCTGATCGTCGTGGTTGGGATCGGCGTCTGGAGCGCCAAGCGGCGCGTTTCGACCTATGAGGACATGACCGTCGCCGGCCGGAGCGTGGGTCCCTGGCTCATCGGCTGTTCGGTGGCGGCGACCTGGATCAACGGCGTCACCCTCATCACCATCACCGGTTTCGGCAAAAGCTTCGGCCTCAGTTCCTATTGGCACACCAGCGCCGTGGGAATCGGCACCTTGTGGATCGGGATCTTTCTCATTCCCCGGATGTGGAAGCTCCGGGTCATCACCACTCCCCAGATCCTGGAGCGCTTCTTCGGTCCGACCCATCGCCTGGTGGCGCTGGGGGTGGCGATGCTGCGGGATTTCGGCGCCACGGCGGGAACCATCGGGGCCACGGCCATCGTGACATCGGCGGCGCTCGACATAAGTCTCTTCACCGCCCTGGTCCTGACCTATTTCATCACCGTCCTCTACGTGGCCCTGGGAGGGATGTGGGCAGTACTGCTCACCGACACGATCCAGTTCTTCATCATCGTGCTGGGGACGGTGCTGCTTCTCGTCCTGTCCATCGTGAATCTGGGGGGTCTCGGGGCCATGGTGGAGAAAGTCGATGAGCCGGCGCTCTTCTCCTTCACGGGGAACTTCGAGGCGCTGGAGATCCTGGGCTGGTTCTCCATGGGCTTCTTCCTGGCCTGCGGGTACCAGAGCCTGGCGCAGAGGGCCTTTTCCGCATCCAGCGCCGGGGTGGCGCGCCGGGGGTTCATCTATGGCGGGTTCCTGACCATCCTGTGGTACATCATCCCGGCCCTGCTGGGGGTTGCCGGGATCGCTTTCTTCGGCAAGGAGGTCGAAGCCGATCAGGTCTTCCTGAACCTCTCCGGTCAGATGGCCGGGCCCTATCTGGGAAGCATCATTTTCATCGCCATCCTGAGCGCCAACATGTCGACCTTGAGCTCCACCATCGGGACCATGGGGTCGAACGTGACCGTGGACATCTACCAGAGGTTCATCGATCCCAAGGCCGGCGCGTCCCGGATGCTCCTGGTGTCCCGTTTGAGCATCTTGCTGACGGCCGTTCTGGCGTGCGTCACCTACTACTACATACCGCTTCTGCTGGAGCTGTTCTTTGCCGGGGGCCGGCTGGTGGCGGGCTCGCTGTCGCCGGTCCTGATCGCCGTCCTGCTCTTTCCGTCCATGCGCAGGAAGTCCCGGACGGTGCTGGCTGCCCTGGCGGTCAGTGCGGCGGTGGTCATCGTCTCGCAGGCCGTCACGCCCCGGGAGCTGAAGGCGGGCGCCAGCTTCTTCGTCTGGGCCCTCGACCCGGTGCTCATGGGCGTGTTGGTGTCCACCGTGGTCCTGGTGGTCGGAAAACGGCTGGAGAGGAGCAACGATTTGCAATCCCAACCGTCCCGCAGTCAATAACTCCTGAACATTTGCCTTTTCCAGACCACAATGAGGCAGTAAAATCTGGAGAGATTCCGCCTGTGCGAATCGATATTTCGGGTTAGAGGGGGAGCGGCCAGTTGTCCCACTCTGAAGGATCTTCGCCGCGTGCCAGGATCTCTGTGACAAGCCAGTCAATTCCGCTCCTTGGCCAGTCGTCCATATTGATCAGGCCCCGCGCTCTGGATTGACCCTTACGTTGGCAGGTCATCACCGTGACCTCTCCTGACGGAGAGCGTTTCATCATCCAGTGAGGCGAATTCTGCTCATGGACAAGATCGCAGGCTGGGCCCGAGACTGCACCCGGAGTCGAGGTTGTGTACATGAGCATCGTCCTGCCGTCTGAGTCCGTCGGAGCCACGCGGTGGCACGCGGTGTTCCTGGTAGCCCTGACAGTCGCCGTGGCGGGCCGTGGAGCACCCAATGAGGGGCAGACCCGACAGATCGAAGATCCGGACGAGCAGTTACAGGAATTCGCCGAGGGGGCGCCTGTTTCCATACCGGTCCCCGCGACAGGCCATCTGGGCCGTGTTGTTCGGGATCATCAGGGGGACGGCGGAGTCTTAGGGAAGGTCTGAACAAGTCGATTCAAGGGACGTGAGAGCCGTTATTGTTT
>JAPPLF010000089.1 GCA_028874215.1 Acidobacteriota bacterium | reverse complement strand
GATGGAAGAATTATCGTGCAGAACGCTGACTCGACTTAATCAGACCTTCCCTAAGAGTCCACCATTGTCGAAACGGTCGAAATTGCTGCCGCTGCCGTGGTCCTGGACAACCACCAGATACGGCGGCGGTGTGCCGTCTTCCTGGCAGTACAATGCGTCGTAGCTGGCAAAACCGTCACCGCCGATGAAAAGGATCGCAAGGCGACACGGCCCATGGTCCTCGCCACAGTCGTCCTTTCGCTCCAATACAACAAACAATCCGAACGCCGCCGCGAAGTCGCTCACGAACAGACGCGAGTTCGAGACTTCTTGCTCCGAAACGTGGGGCCTCCACCCGCCCGGCCGCAGAGCATCCTCCGTTATTCGTTGCCGAAAGAGGGTCTTATATCCGCGAAAGCCCTTCTTCCGGTCTCCAAGGCATTCGACAATCTTCTCCCGTTCGACTCCCTGGTCGACGAAAAGAAAGGTGTGTGCAGCGTGGGACAGCGCGCAGAGCTTCACCGGGTGACCGTCACAGCCGCTCCCCAGGTAGTAGACAGTGCGGGAGGCAAAGAAAGTCTTGCGGTCGAACGTCGGCGGGCTGTCGCTGGCCAGCCACTCGGGGAACTGCTCCTGGTCGCGACTCAGGATATCGACGATGGTTGGCCCGGCATTCTCTTGCATGTTAAGGGATAGAAGACACTAGCCGTCGCGTTTTGGCAAGAAGAATCGATGGCCTAAGGGCAAGCGTGAGCGAACTGGTTGCCGCGCCCGTCCTGGGCCTCCACATAGACCGCTTCAAATCGAATTTTCGATCCCAGTGTCGCACCCACATTCGCCCTCACGACACGTCGCGACGCCGCGAAGGGCAATTACTGCCTTTTGAGGCGCGGCTTGAGTGCCGATTCGAGCTTCGCCATAGCCTCAGCTAACTCTTCGTACACGGCTTCCCAGACGTCTTCGTCCCGGTACCCGCCGGTGGAGTAAGTCCTTTGAATTCGGCATGCTCGTCGTCCTTCCTTTGTGTCCCAATCTAAGGGCAGGCCGAAGACGCCTTCGATCTCCTCCCGCTTGAGGTCAAGTGCCTCGAAAATGCGCTGGTTCTCGCCACCGTCCCCGGTGTCGATGTACAACTCGACGCGAGCGTCACGCTGTCGGACGACGTAGTTGAAGCCAACTCCTGCAATCCCTGCTCCCGCCCCGACCCAACCATGTTTGCTGGGTCTGATGTTCGCGTGCAGCTGAGTTCTTGACTTCGCGTGCTCCAGCAATCCTTCGAAGAAACGGTAGCGCAGCCGTTCTCGTTCAGCCAATTCCTTCTTTGTCCGGCCGGCCTTACGGGTTTCATCGCTCGGTCCTACGATCTGCGTTAGGAGCGGCGCGGGTTCAGAATCCCCGATCCGAATGGCTTCGAGCTTGAGCAGGTAGAAATCCGCAGAAGCACTCTCATTCAACCAAGCGATCACTCCCACATGCTCAGGACGAGGATCCGCGACGATCCAAACTGCCTTTCGGGCCTGGATTCCCACCAAGTACGTGAGAAGCTTTCCAAGGTGGTCGTGATCGCTTTTCTCCAACTGGTTCTCGATAACAACTGCGCGACCATCCTCGTCTTCGGCAATAAGGTCGACGCTGAAAGAGCCAGCAGCCTGTTCCCGCTCGATACCGCTGAGTCGAAGACCCGTAGCTTCGGCGAGGACATCGACGTTCTCCTCCAACCAAGTCGTAAAGTCGAGAGCCTCGTGACTCCACACCTCGCGCAATCCTACGCGTTGAATGCGCCCAATCATTGATCCTCACTCGCTCCGCTTGAAACCCGGTTCAGTTATGCACTGATCTTATTTTGCCAATGGCCATCATAATCCCTTTTGGTCTTCACGGCACGGTACCCGCCGGCGAGAAATTCACCCCGTCTTCCG
The DNA here is from genome assembly GCA_028874215.1 of Acidobacteriota bacterium. Taxonomy (NCBI): domain Bacteria; kingdom Pseudomonadati; phylum Acidobacteriota; species Acidobacteriota bacterium. The sequence continues at coordinate 26,314 of JAPPLF010000089.1, read as the reverse complement.
CCAGTGACCGGGGTTGGCTGCGCGGCAAACTGCCACACCAGAAAAATCTCGCCGTTTCTCTCGGGGGGCTTGGATCAACCCCGAGCCGAACTGGATACCGCCGGCCACCGCCGCGTCTTCGCCCAGTAGGACTTGAACGCCGATGTCGATTCTCTGAAGCCGTGGTACGATTCGCCCCACGGTGAAAAACCCGGATCGAAAAAGGAGGAGATGCATGGGCATCTATAAGGTGGAAGTTCGCCGGGAAAGAAGACGATACGTCTTCAGCAAGTACTGGCCAAACGGACCTGATCTCCTCCGAATGTACGCCCCCAATTCCCGGAGCGCGCAAGCTCTTAAAACATTGGAGTCCAGGCTCGATACTCGTCCATGGAGTCCATGGACCTCCAGTACGGTCGAATGGAATCCCGTTTAGAACGTGGGATGCAATGAGGAAACCAGTTCTGGAGAATAGATCATAACTATATTATTAAACGATTACGTAAAGGGGACGGCCCCCTGTACACTTTCCCCATCCATCTAGGAAAGGAAAGACGGGGCGATTGGAAATCGCCCCTCCTGGCGCGAACCGTTTATGATGTGGGTCAATGCAATCTACGCGAAATGTGCTCTCGCTGGCGGCCGGGCTCGCGTTCTCCGTCCAGCTCGGCTCGTGCGGGACTGCGCCACCTGAACAGACGCAGCAGCCTCCCACAGCGGAGTCCGTCGCCGGCTGGCGGATGGTCGACCTCAGCCACGTCTACGGCGGCGACACGCTCTACTGGCCCACCGACACCACCGGCTTCCGGCTTGAGACGCTTGCCCAGGGACAGACGCCCGGCGCATACTTCTACGCCGCCAAGAAGTTCGCCACCGCGGAGCATGGCGGAACGCACCTCGATGCGCCCTTCCACTTCGACGAGGGAGGCACCACGGCAGAATCGATTCCCCTGAAGCGGCTCATCCTCCCGGGGATCGTCATTGACGTCAGCAACGCGGCGGCGGCCGATCCGGACTATCTGGTCACGCCGGCAGACGTCATGGGGTGGGAGGAGAACCACGGCCGCGTACCGGCGGGGTCGGCAGTACTGATCCGGACCGGTTGGGCCGCCCGCTGGCCTGATGCCCTCGCCTACCTCGGCGACGACACACCCGGCGAGACCGGAGATCTGCACTTCCCCGGGATCGGTGAAGCGGCGGCGCGCCTGCTGGTGGAAGAACGCGCCGTCGGGCTCCTGGGCATCGACACCGCCAGCGTGGACTACGGTCAGTCCACCGACTTCATCGTCCACCAGATCGGCGCCGCGGCCAATGTGCCCAACCTGGAGAACGTCGCCGACCTGTCGGCATTGCCAGCCACCGGGTTCCTGCTCGCGGCGCTGCCGATGAAGATCGAAGGCGGCACCGGCGCCCCGGTGCGGATCGTCGCGCTGATCCCGCCGCGTTGAATTTCCGAGAGATGCGAGACTAGACATTTTTTCCTTGCAAAGGAGGACGAACATGAACGCAGGACGCTTGAATCCCACGTCGCTGCCGACGCCGGCAGCCGCTTATTCCCAGGTGGTCCGGAAAGGGACGCTCATAACCACGGCGGGACAGATCGCCTTCGACGCCGACAGCAATCTGGTGGGCGAAGGCGATATCGAGGCCCAGACACGGCAGACACTCGAGAACCTGAAAACGGCCCTTGAGGCCGCTGGCGCCTCGTTGGACGACGTGATCAAGGTCACCGTCTTTTTGAGCGACATGGTCTATTACCAAGGCATGAACGCCGTCTTCAACGAGTATTTCGAGGGGCGCCCTCCCGCACGTTCCACCGTCCAGTCGGGCCTGGTCCTCCCTTCCCTGCTGGTGGAGATCGAAGCCATCGCCGTGGTGGATTGACGTCCGCCATCGGCCAAGGTATTACTAACTGGATATTCTAGTATTACTCCAGGATACGATGAACACCGTCTCGTTGAAGATGCCCGACCCGCTCGCCGCTGCGATTACCGAGACGGCGCGGCAAAAGGGCGTCAGCAAGTCGGCGCTGATCCGCGAGGCTCTAACCGAATATCTGGGAAGGTTGGAGACCGAACAACCCGGGTCGGCTCTGTCGCGGGTGGCCGACCTGTTGGGCATCCTTAGCGGGCCTGAGGACCTGTCGGTGAACAAGGATTACTTGGAAGGATTCGGCAGGTGAGAAACAAAGTCATCCTGGATACGGGACCACTGGTGGCGTTGTTGAACCGGCGCGACCGGCACCATCAGTGGGCGAAGGACCACTGGGCTGAGATCGCCCCGCCGCTGCTCACCTGCGAATCCGTCCTGGCGGAAGCCTGCATTCTGGCCCAACCCTTCTCGGGAGGACAGACGGCCGTGCTGGAAATGGTCAGGCGAAGCGTCTTGGACCTGTCCTTCCGCCTTGCCGAAGAGTCCTCCGCCGTCGTCCGGTTGCTGAAGAAGTACCAGGACGTGCCCATGTCCCTGGCGGACGGATGCCTGGTCCGGATGGCCGAACAGCATCCGGAGAGTGTCGTCTTCACTCTCGACAGCGGCTTCAAGATCTACCGAAAATGTCGGCGTCAACAAATTCCCACTTTGTCTCCAACCATTTGAGTCCATTTCTCTCTACTGAAATCGAGGGGATCCCCGGCGGTATTGCGCCATGAACCTGTTCGAGAGCAGCGGCGGGCTGGCGCCCATCGACTGGATCATCATCGTTCTCTACGCGGCGGGCACCATCCTCTTGGGGAGCTACTACACCCGCCGGCAGACCAACCTGGAAGAGTACTTTACCGGAGGCGGGCGCATGAACCCCAAGCTGATCGGGGTGTCGCTCATGGCCACCTCGCTCAGCACCATCGCCTATCTGGCCATTCCCGGCGAGGCCATCGCCAACGGGCCGGTGGGTCTGGCCAACCAGCTTGCGCAACCCTTCATGTTCCTGGTGGTCGGTTTCGTCCTCATTCCCTATTTCATGCGCACACGGGTCATCAGCGCCTACGAATTGCTGGAGGCCCGCCTGGGTCTGGGAGTCCGGATGCTGGGCGCCGCCATGTTTCTCGTCTTCCGGCTGGTCTGGATGTCGCTACTGGTCTTTCTGGGCGCCAACGCACTGGCCATCATGATGGGCCTGGACGAATCCTGGATTCCGTGGATCACCCTGATCACGGGAATGGTGGCCGTCACCTACACCTCCCTGGGCGGGCTCCGGGCCGTTGTCATCACCGACAGTTTCCAGACCGTCTTCATGTTGGGAGGCGCCATCCTGGTGATCGGACTGGTGAGCCATCGGTTGGATGGCTTCGGCTGGTTTCCCACCTCCTGGCAACCCCACTGGGACGAGCAACCCCTGTTCAGCTTCGACCCTTCCGTCCGGATGAGCATCCTGGGCACGGCCTTCTCCACCTTCGTCCTGGCGACCTGCGGCCTGGGGGGCGACCAGACCAAGATCCAGAGACTGATGGCCACCGTCGACGCCCGCGCCGCCCGGCAGGCCTACCTGGTCAACCAGATCGTCGGCGTGACTATCGTTCTGGTCCTCTGGATTGTGGGATTCGCCCTGATGGGGCTGGTCCGGAGCCAGCCCGAAATGCTGCCCGCCGGAATGGACATCGTCCGCAATGGTGACAGTCTGTTTCCCTACTTCATCGCCCACCTGTTGCCGCCCGGGATCTCGGGCCTGGTGGCGGCCGCCATGCTGGCCGCCGCCATGTCCAGCATCGATTCCGGAGTCAACTCCATCACCGCCGTCGTCAACCGTGACTTCCTGGACCGCTTCGGGTGGTTCCCGTCCGATCCCCGGACGCAGGCGCGCTGGGCCAAGATCCTGGCCTTCGTCATCGGCGCCGTCATCGTGGGGGGGAGTTCGTACATGGGCGCCGTCCCCGGGAACATCTATGCGGTGGCCAAGAAGACCTCCGGGTTGTTGATGACACCCATGTTCGGGCTCTTCTTCTTCGCCTTCTTCGTGCCCTTCGCCCGCCCCGCAGGCGTGGCTGCGGGCGCCGTCGCGGGTATCACCACGGCGGTCCTCCTGGCCTACTCGGGGCCCATCTTCGGCATGCACCCGGTGACGGGCGAGGACCCGGTGAGCTTCATCTGGATCGCCCCGGGAGCCCTGGCCGTGAACCTGGCCGTGGGCCTCTCCGTCAGCTACGTTCTGCACGTTCGGCGGAATCGGATCCCACGCCTTCCGGACGACGGCTCCGGCCGGAACGGTGAGAATTGAACCCGCCGCGGAGGCGGCTCAGCTCCCCAGTCGGAAGGAATAGAGCTTGGTGTTCCGGAACAGGAACCGGATCTTGACCTTGCGGTCTTTCAACGAGCTCAGATCCGATTGACCACCCCAGCTCATGGCGTGAGCCAGGGCGTCGCTTCGGAGCGGATCGCAGCGGTCGGCCTCGAACCCGGGCAGGGGCGAGCCGTTTTCGTCCAACAGCTCGACCCGGACTTCTCCCTGGCCACCGGGATGTTGCTTCCAGCGGGATCCCTCGCGCCTCCAGACGGAAGGGTCGGAGGCGTCGGCGTTGACCACCAGACGCCCGCCCCGGCACCAGAGGGTCCGCGTCATGACCTCTCCCGGATCGGCGCCGGCGTCCAGGGAGACGAATCCGTCGCGGCGGGCCACCGCCAGTCCGCCCGCGCCGCCGTGCAACGTCCAGGGTTGAGGCATTACTCCGTACCACCAGGCGGCCCCCCGACTTGGATATTCGGACAACGCCTCCTCGGTCCCGGCCGGCAGCGCGTGCGGCCGGTGGGCCAGGACCGACAGGTCTCCCGGCGTCAGCGAATGGGCCTCGTCCTGCCCCTGGTAGTAGACCCGGATCTCCTCCTCCAGAACCACCGGCGGACTGTAGACGTAGGCGGCGTGGGAATCGAACCGGTCCGGCATGCCATAGGTGATAATTGGATGCCGGTTCCCGACCCGCTTCCAATCGATCCCGTCCCGGCTGAAGGCCAATTGGACGTCCACCATGAGGGAGTTGGCGTGATAGACGCTCAGGAACGCGAAATAGACGCCCCGATCCTTGAAGACGGAGGCCGTGTAGAACTGAGTGTCGAGTGGATCCTGCTCATCCGGAACCAGGACGACCTGGTTCTGGGGCAGATTCCACTTCAGGAAGTCGGGACTGGTGGACCGCCCGATGGTCCGGATGGAGACGTTGCCCATGGCCGCGACGGGAGGTGACGGCAACGGCCGCAGGAACCCCACATACTGCTGGACCCGGTCGTCCCAGATCACCAGTCCCATGCCGATCTTCCCGTCGATGACGGGGTTCCCCTCGTAGGGGGTCCAATGGAGTCCGTCGGGCGAGAAGGCCACTCCCATGTCGCGCGACTGGTCTCCGATGCCGATGAGCGCCTTGTAACGCCTTTGGGGGTCGGGTTCACGCCGATCGTAGAGGGAGGGACGATAGGGGACGGCGTTGTTCTTGCGTCCGTGACCGGGCAGGTCGATCAGGCCCAGGTCCGGCTTCTCCCACACGATTCCGTCCTTGGAGACGGCATAGGCCCGGCCGGCGTGGGACCGCTCGACTCGCAGGTACTTCTCACCCGGCTTCTGGTCCCGATCGATGTAGACGTACCACATCTTGTAGAGGCGGTCTTTCTCGTCGAAGACCACGAAGTTGGGATTCGTATACTGTCCCTCCCAGGGCCGGTCCGGTCTCAAGATGGGATTGGCGGGATGCTTTTCGAGGGGATTCAGGCGCCGGGTCACCTGGCGCATCGCCTGCACCACGTGGTCGTCCACGAAGAGCTGGAACTGGCCGGCAACCTCCAGCACTTGCTCCGGCGGCGCCCCTCCTCCGCACGCCCCCAAAAGCGCAACGAGGATAATCCAGACAGTCCACTTCCCTTCCCGAGGCAATCTCACGGCATCTCCTTTAATTTTCAACCCGCGGGTCAGGCCAGAATGGGTTTCACCACCCGCGCCGGTTCGACGCCGGTCAGGCGGTGATCCAGCCCCTGATAGCGGAAGGTGAAGCGCTCGTGGTCGATGCCGAAGAGCGAAAGGATGGTGGCCTGAAAGTCGCGCACATGGACCGGGTCGCGCACGATGTTGTAGGAGAAGTCGTCGGTTTCGCCGTGGACGACGCCCCCCTTGATGCCGCCCCCGGCCATCCAGAGGCTGAAACAGCGGGGATGGTGATCCCGCCCGTAGGTCGTTTCGGTGAGCTTGCCCTGGCAGTAGACGGTGCGGCCGAACTCGCCGCCCCAGATCACCAGGGTGTCTTCCAGCAACCCTCTCTGTTTCAGGTCCTGGACCAGCCCCCAGCACCCCTGGTCCACGTCCTTGCATTGGCTGGGCATGACCTGGGGCACCTCGCGGTGCACGTCCCAACCTCGATGGTAGATCTGGACGAAGCGAACGTTGCGCTCGGCCAGACGGCGCGCCATCAGGCAACTGTACGCGAAAGTCCCGGGGACCTGCGCGTCCTCTCCGTAGAGCTTGTAGGTGCTCTCCGGTTCCTTGGAGAGGTCGGTCAGCTCCGGCACCGAGGTCTGCATCCGGAACGCCATCTCGTACTGCTCGATCCGGGACAGGGTCTCCGGGTCGCCGATCTGCTGGTGCTGGAGCCGGTTCATCTCGGCCAGAGAATCCAGCATCCGGCGGCGGACCTGGCCCGGCACGCCGTCAGGATTGTTCACGTAAAGGACCGGGTCGCCGGTGGACCGTAGCGAAACCCCTGCGAACTTGGAGGAGAGGAAGCCGGAGGTCCAGAGCTTGGCCGAAATGGCCTGCACGTTGGCTTTGGGATGGGAATGGGAGGCGTTGAGGACTACGAAAGTGGGCAGGTCCTGGTTCATGCTGCCCAGTCCGTAGGCCAGCCAGGAGCCGATGCAGGGCCGTCCGGCCACTTCACGCCCGGTCTGGATGAAGGTGATGGCCGGTTCGTGATTGATGGCCTCCGTGTGCATGGACCGGATGATGGCCAGGTCATCCACCATGCCTGCCGTGTAGGGCAGGAGCTCGGAGACCCAAGCCCCACTTTGCCCGTGCTGCTGGAACTTGAAGGCGGAGGGAACGATGGGGAACCGTTCCTGTCCCGAGGTCATGGTGGTCAGCCGCTGCCCCTTTCGAATCGAGTCGGGCAGGTCCTTGTCCAACCATTTCTCCATCTCCGGCTTGTAGTCGAAGGTCTCCATCTGGGGCGGCGCCCCGACCATGTGCATGTAGATGGCCCGCTTGGCCTTGGGAGCGAAGTGGGGCAGATGGGGCAGCCCGCCCGTCTGGTCCAGTGTGGTGGCGCCGGCGGCCCGGGTGTCCTCGCCCAGAAGCGTGGCCAGGGCGGCCAAGCCGAGGCCCCGGGCGCCCCGGGCGAAGAGCTGACGGCGGGTCTCGATTCGAACCGCTTCGTCGGAAAGAATTCCGGGCGGAGTCAGATAGCAGGTCATTTGTTCAACACCTCGTCCAGATTCATGAGCTGATTGGCCACCATGGTCCAAGCGGCGAACTCGGCCTTGGGAAGGCTCTCGTCGGCTTCGGAATCGCCCACCGAGAGGGCTTTCCCAGCCTGGTCGGGGTGGTCCCCGTAATAGCTCAGGTAATCGCTGAAAGCCTTCCGGGCCACCTCCTGCTCCGCCTCATGGAGAGAACGCGCCAAGAGATGGGAGGCCATGAAGTCGAGCCGCTGGTCCGCACCCGGCGCCGCCTGCATGGCCCGCTGGGCCAGATGGCGGGCGGCTTCGAAAAACTGGACTCCATTGAGCGTCAGCAGGGCCTGCAAGGGGGTGTTGGTGCGCTCGCGCCGAACCGTGCATTCCTCCCGCGTGGGAGCATTGAAGACCACCAGTTGCGGCGGAGGCGCGGCCCGCTTCCAGAAGGTGTAAAGGCTCCTCCGGTAAATGTCCGATCCCGAGTCCTGCTTGTAGAAGCGGGTGTTGCTGCCCTCCATGGCCACCGCTTCCCACAGCCCCTCCGGCTGGTACGTCTTGACGCTGCGTCCGCCGATTCGACGCTCCAGCAGTCCACTGGCGGCCAGGGCGTAGTCCCGCACCATCTCCCCGTCCATGCGAAATCGGGGACCCCGCGAGAAGAGGCGGTTTCCCGGATCCTTCTTGACCTTCTCGTCCGTGGCCCGGGCCGACTGCCGGTAGGTGGCCGAATCCAGCATCAGGCCGAAGAGATGCTTCACGTCCCAACCCGAATCCCGGAATTCCACCGCCAGCCAGTCCAGAAGCTCAGGGTGCGTCGGCGCCTCCCCTTGGGACCCGAAGTCTTCCGACGTCCTCACCAAGCCGGTTCCGAATACCTCCTGCCAGAAGCGATTCACCATGACCCTGCTGGTGAGAGGATTGTCGTCCGACACCAGCCAACGCGCCAATCCCAGCCGGTTCCGCGGGAGGTCCGGGTCCATGGCGGGCAGAACGCCCGGGGTGGCCGGCTGCACCTCATCGCCCCGCTGGTCGTACATCCCGCGGCGGAGGATGTGGGCCATGGGATCGCTTTCCGCGTTCTCCCGCATCACGTGGGTCAGACTGCTCCCGCGGAGGATCGCGCGCCGCTCGTCCTGAAGCGATTTCAAGTGCCGGGCCACCTCCCCGAACTCGGCGTGCCGGCGAACCAGAAAATAGGCCCGGAGCGCCTCCCGGTCTACGGCATTCGGCTTTGCCGCGTCCTGTTTCCGCAACGCAGTCAGCGAATCCCACTGCGCCAACAGCCGGGCTTCGGACTCCCCCACCGACCGGTTCAGAATCCTGAACTGACGGATCGAACCGTTCAGAAAGTCGAACTTGCCGGCGGACGGCCGGTCTCCGGCGCCCAGCACCAAGGGCGTGCTGTTTTTGATCGATCCCTCCAGGACCCGGATGGCCCGGCCGAAGCTCTGGGTAGGAACGACGGTGCCGTCGAGGTAGAGGTTCATGCCCGTACGCTGGCGCAGCCCGTCATAGGTGACAATCACGTTGTGCCACTGATCCGGCACCAGCTTGTTCTCCTCGACGCCGCGGATCCCCATGTTGCGGCCATCCTTCACCTGGAGGTTCAGCGACGGCCGGTCGCCGCTGATCTCCAGACTCCAGCCGCGGTTTTCGTTATCGGGATCGACCTGCCGGGCCAGCATCATGCGGGAGCCCCCCTTCCAAAACCGGAAGGTCACGGAAAGGGTGAAGGGCCGGTCTGCTTCGAGCCCTGGGAAATCCTCGATCTCCAGGTAAGACTCATCGGGCAATTCCAGAGACGGGACGGCGCCCGACCGATCGATTCGGGAGGAACCGGACAACGCTAGTTCTCTTTTCTCCGAACCGGCGCGGAGATGGGGCGTCTCCCCCAGTTCCAGGGAGAAGACCTGGGAACCGTCGAATTCGTCCAGATCCAAATCGAGATGCCGGTCCGAGTCCAGCCAGCGGCGGAACTCCTCGTCCGCGGCCTGCTCGATCTGGTCCCGCTTCTCTCTGGCAGCCGGCTCTTCCTGCCTCAGTTCCTCCCACCTGATGGCGTCGCTTCTGGCCGGCACGATCATCACGGGAGGCGGGTCGAAGGCATTCCCGTCAAGGGGTTTCTGGGTCGTATTGCGGAAGAAGGCGGCCAACGAGTAAAAGTCCTTCTGGGTGATGGGATCGAACTTGTGGTCGTGGCAGGTGGCGCAGCCCACCGTCAGGCCCAGCCAGACCGTGCCGGTGGTGTCGACCCGGTCCTTGGCGTACATGACCTCCACTTCCTCCTTGATGACGCCCCCTTCGTTGGTGGTGATGTTGCAGCGATGGAAACCGGTGGCGACGAGTTGCTCCGGTGTCGGGTCCGGCAGCAGGTCGCCGGCCAATTGCTCCACCGTAAACTGGTCGAAGGGAAGGTTCCGGTTGAAGGCCCGGATGACCCAGTCGCGATAGGCCCACATCTCGCGGTAGTTGTCGATGTGCAGGCCGTGGGTGTCGCCGTAGCGGGCCGCATCGAGCCAATAGCGGCCCCGGTGCTCCCCGTAAGCTGCGGACCGCATCCGGCCGTCGACCCACCTGGAGTAAGCATCCGAAGAGGCATCCGCCACGAACTGCTCCACCTCATGCGGGAGGGGCGGCAACCCGGTGAGGTCCAGGGAGGTCCGCCGAGCCAACGTGCGGCGGTCCGCCTCCCGGGCCGGCGTCAAGCCCTCCTTCTCGAGTCGGGCCAGGACAAAGCGGTCGATGGGATTGCGGACCCATTCCGGGGACTGGACCTGGGGGAGCGGGGGCCGGGTCAGAGGAGCGAAGGACCAGTGCTCCTCCCACGGAGCTCCCTCCTCGATCCAACGCCGCACCACCTGGATCTGATCTTCCGTCAGTTCCTTGTGGGCGTACTTGGGCGGCATCCGCAGCGCGGCATCCGGGTGGGTGATCCGCTGGTAGACGAGGCTTGACTCCGGGTCACCTGGAGCAACCGGCGACCCCGCGGGCCGCTGGGAAAAGACGCCCTCCTCCAGGTCCAGTCTCAAGTCAGCCAACCGGGCCTTGGGATCCGGGCCGTGACACTCGAAGCAGGAGTCGGAAAGGATGGGACGCACCTGCGACTGAAAGTCCACCGGCGCCTCGTCCCCCGCCGAGCCCGACGGCGGCGCACTCAACAACGCAACACCGGCGAGCACCGCCACAACAGCCGCTGGAACCTGTCTGAAAACCAAACCTGTAGGCAAGATAGCACTCATTCTACACCGTTCCCCTGCTTGTCTCATATCCCGTGCCCTTGGCCGGTCCGTGTCGAGGTCTTGTTTGGCCAAGTATTCGCGAAACCGACCAAGCGCCATCAAACCGGAGCCGGACCAGCCGCCAGGGTTGTGAATCGATAACGAGCCCTACCGTAGATTCCCATGAAAGTGAGTTTTTTCACTTGGCGGAAGGTCTCGGTTCACTTCTTGTCCCGATTCGCCAAATCAGTCATGGCTCGTTGGATCCCGGAGAGCCCCCCAAAAAAGAGCACAAGCCCGACGCTCCCGATCACGAGAAAAGCGATGAGTACCAACAAGACGCGGAGCCCCTCAAATAGGAGCACGAGTCCGGCGATACCGATCACCAGGTACATCACGAACTTCAACATGTCCTCGCTTCCTCTCCATCGGACAGTCGAATATCTGTCCGCCTGTCCAGATCATATCGATTGACCACGGGCTCGATACAGGCCTCCAGGGGTTTTCCGGAGTCCCACGCCGAAATGGTGCGAAGAAACGGGCAGATTGACCAGGATCCTTTGCACAACTGTTGTAAGCATGGGACCAACGGAGTCCGGAGCTCGGGGTCGAAGGCAGAGCTTGACATCGCCATCGGGTGACCCACGAATACCCGCAACCTGGGTGCCGGGGACGCATTTCCTCCTCTGGGATCAGGAGCTGATCCGGGACGAAGAGGTGGCCCTGATCTTCCTGATTGACACCAGACTCGCGTAAAACGCTTCGAGCTTTTCCACGATTTCGTTGCTCCCCTCGCCGTCTTCCCGGGTAGTTTCGCCAACTCTCTCCAGTCTGATCAGCCGTCACGCGCCGCTTGATACTTGCCCTGCGGGATTCTACGATTCAGCCAAACTGAGGAACGTTGCTCATGACCATTCTCCAAAAACGACTCCTACTGGTTGCCGGGCTGCTCGCGGCTGCGGGACTGATCTGGGTTCCGATGGCCGGCAGCGCCGGCAGCGCCGGCAGCGCCATTCCCGACATCTCGGGCAAGATCCTGACGGTGAGGGGACCCATCGACCCGGGGATGGTGGGGCCGACGATCATGCACGAGCACGTGCTGCTCGACTATCGCGGAAGGCCGAAGGAGGGGCTTACGGCCACTGAAGCGGCTTTCTACGAGGAGCCCGTCTCCCTCAGGAACCTGAGCCGGCTTCGCTCCTGGGTCTCGCCCAACGCGGACAACCTGATTCTGGGCGACGTGGACGTGGCGATCCGCGAAGTCCTGGAGTTCAAGCGCTGGGGCGGCAGCGGGATCGTGGACTGCACCAGCATCGGACTGGGACGCGACCCGACGGGCCTGCTGCAGGTCTCCAACGCCACCGGGCTGCACATCGTCATGGGCGCCGGCTGGTACACCCACGCCTTCCATCCAGCAGACATGGGTTCCCGGACGGTAGAGGAACTGACCGAGATCATCATCAAGGACATCACCGTTGGAGCCGAGGGCACGGCGGTCCGGTCCGGCATCATCGGTGAAGTGGGCGTGGGAAATGAACTCAATCCCAATGAACTCAAGAGCACCCGGGCCGCCGCCCGCGCCAGCCGGGCCACCGGCGCCGCCGTTTCCTTTCACCACGCCGGTCGCGGCGAGCAGAAATTCACCGTCCTGGACATGGTGGAGGCGGAGGGCGCCGATCTGAACCGGGTCATCATCGGTCACTCCAACCACATCGCCACCCAGATCCCCTACATGAAGCGCCTCTTGGAGCGGGGGGTCTACATCCAATTCGACCTCATGGGAGAGGTGATCCCCCGGCTGGGACGGATCCACGACTACGATACGGTCCGGTCCATCGTCCAACTGATCCGGGACGGATACGCGGACCGGTTGCTCCTCTCACAGGACGTCTGCACCAAGACCATGATGAAGACGTACGGGGGCCAGGGGTTTTCCTTCGTGATGGAGTTTGTCCTGCCCGAGTTGAGACGCCTGGGAGCACCGGAGGAGGCGCTCCATCAGATCATGGTGGAGAACCCGCGCCGGGTTCTGACCTTCGCCAAGCCGGGATAGTCCGATTCGATGGGCCGCCGGCCCCTGGCCGGAGCGCCTGACGAACCGGGATCACTGCTTGATCACGGTTCCATCCCGCCGCCGAATCACGCCCCAGCCGCCGTTGTGCTTCTTCTTGTCACCCGACTCGAAGCTTCCGAAGGGGTATTTGCGCGCCGCCGCTTCGTCCACTTCGATCCCCCAGCCGGGCTTCTCGCTGGCGAACAGGTACCCGTTCCGGTATTCGGGGCAGCCCTGGAACACCTCCAGCTCGCGTTCGGAGAAACCGGGGAATTCCTGGATGCCGAAGTTGTAGCAGGCCAGATCCAGCGCCACGTTGCCCGCATGTCCGATCGGCGACACGTCCCCGGGACCGTGCCAGGCGGTTCGGACGCCGAAAAGCTCCCCCAGGGCCGCGATCTTGCGGCAGGGCGTGAGGCCCCCGGCCTGAGAAATGTGGATACGGATATAGTCGAAGAGCCTCTCGGAAATGAGGGGAATCCATTCGTGGGGACTGTTGAAGAGCTCTCCCATGGCGATGGGCGTGGTGGAGTGGCGGCGGATCAGCCGGAAGTACGCGATATCCTCGGGAGAGACGGGGTCCTCCAGGAAAAAGAGCCGAAACTGCTCCACGTCCTTGCAGAGCTGGAGCGCCTGGCTGGGGGTGATCCGTTCGTGGACGTCGTGGAGCAGCTCCACTTCTTCGCCCAACTGCTTCCGGCATTCCTCGAAGAGGGCCAGGATCCGGCGGATATAGGGAGCCGGCTCGAAGACCGGATCATCGTGCAGCTTCGCCACGGGGGTTCCGCCGGAGTGGCCTCCGTATCCGGACATCCCGGGCACACCCACCTGGACCCGGACGTGGCGCACGCCATCCTCCATGTAGGCCCGGGCCCTGTCGATGACCTCCCCGATCTCGGCGCCGCTGGCATGGCGGTAGCAGTCGGCCGCCTCACGGCATTTTCCGCCCAGGAGCTGATAGACCGGCAATCCCGCCTGGCGGCCCTTGATGTCCCAGAGGGCCATGTCCACCCCGCTGATGGCATTGTTCAGGACCGGGCCGTTCCGCCAGTAGGAACTGTTGTAGCAGGCCTGCCAGGTGTCATCGATCCGGTCGGCCGGTTTGCCCACCAGAAACGGCTTCAGGTACTGCTCCACCGCGGGAACCACCAGGTCGGCCCGCTGCGTGAAGGTGGCGCATCCATAGCCGTAGAGGCCATCCTGGTCGGTGAGGACCTTCACCACCACCAGACGCAGACCCCTGGGGGCGGTGGCAATGACCTGTATGTCCCGAATCCGGGGAGGCGGCATTCCCCGGGTCCTCTTCTCCACGAGTGCCCGGGCTTCGATTTCCTTCGAGGAAACGACGCCCGAGAGGGCGCCGGCAGCCAAGCCGCCCAGGAGTCCACGTCTGTGCATTTTCCGCCTCCTTACCATCAAGACATGTTTCGCGTGTTATTCGGACTCTCGGGCCGTAGTAGACTGGGCCGGAAAACGATGCGGGAAATCCCACGCCCAACGAGCCAAGCATGAAGACCCTGAGCCGGCGCCGCTGGATGTCCGGTCTGGCTCTGACGGCCGCCGCCGGGCGCAGAGCCTTGGCCGCCCCATCCGGACCCTCTGTGGTCGACGCCCATGCCCATGTCTGGTCGCCGGACCTCCGGAAGTATCCTCTGGCGCCGGGCCTGATCCGGGAGAACCTCTGGTTTCCCAGCTTCACGGTGGAGGAGCTGGTCCAGAAGGGCAGCCGCGCCGGAGTGGCCCGCTACAACCTGATTCAGATGACCTGCTACGGTCTCGACCACAGCTACATCCTCGATGCCATCGCCGGCGATCCCACCCGGTTCGTCGGCACCGGTATCGTTCCCGCCGTCAGCGACGTTTCCCTTCCCAGCCCCGACCGCACCATGAAGGCCCTGGCCCGAGGCGGCATCTACGCGTTCCGGATCCGCGGACGATCGACCCGTCCCGCCATGCGAAGCGGCGAACGCTGGATGGACCACCCGGGCTTCGACAAGATGTTCGCCGCCGGAGCCCGCCACGACCTCTGCCTGAGTTTCCTCATGACTCCGGCGGACCTGCCCGAGTTGAATCGCATGTGCCGGCGTTTTCCCGAAACTCCTGTGATCATCGACCACTTTTGCCTGATCGGCAAGCAGGCCAACCGGGTGGAAGAGGAGACCCGCGCGCTGTGCCGCATGGCGCGGCACCCCCGGGTCATGCTGAAGCTGGGCGCATTCTACGCCTTGGGCAAGAAACGCCCGCCTTACCTGGACATGCTCCCGCTGATTCGCCGGCTGGTGGATGCCTTCGGCCCCGACCGGTGCATGTGGGAGAGCGACGCTCCCTTGCAGACAAAGAACGGCCATACTTTCGAGGCCGCCGTCGCCGTAATCCGGGACCACGCCGATTTCCTCTCCTCCTCGGACAAGCAGCAGATCCTGTCCGGGACGGCCGAGAAGCTCTTTTTCCACCGAAGTCCCCCAGTCTCCGACGATGCAGATTGAAGGTGGCGGCGGAATCGCCGGGACTTTAGAATAGGTCGGCAAAAGGAGCACCTGCCATGAAACTGGGATTCTTCACCATGCCCCTGCATCCACCCGGGTCGGACTTCACAGAGACGCTGGAAAGCGACCTGGAGCAGATCATCACCCTGGATCAGTTGGGGTTTCACGAGGCTTGGCTCGGCGAACACTTCACCAGCGTCTGGGAGAATATCCCCGCTCCCGACCTGCTGCTGGCCAGCGCCATCCCCCAGACCGAGCAGATCATCATGGGCACCGGCGTGACCTGCATGCCCAACCACAATCCCTTCGTCATTGCCAGCCGCATCGCCCAGTTGGACCACATGTGCCGCGGAAGGTTTTACTGGGGCGTGGGCTCGGGGGGGTTTCCGGGCGACTTCGAGGTCTTCGGGTTCGATCCCAAGACCGGCGAGCAGAGGGGGATGACCCGTGACGCGGTCGACGTCGTCCTCCAGCTCTGGCAAGATCCGCGCCCCGGCCTTTACGAACACAAGCACTGGCGTTTCACCGTGCCGGAGCCTCAATCGGACATCGGCCTCCGGTTCCACTTGAAGCCCTACCAGAAACCTCACCCGCCCATCGGCGTCGCCGGCGTGTCGGTCAAATCCGGAACTCTGGTGCGGGCCGGAGAGGAGGGCTGGATTCCCATGAGCATCAACATCGTGCCGACCAGAATTCTCAAGTCCCACTGGGAGGCGGTGTTGGAAGGAGCCGCCACCACCGGACGGACTCCCGACCGGAGCCAGTGGCGCGTGGCCCGAAACGTGTTCGTAGCAGACACGACCGAGGAAGCCAGGCGGTGCGTCCTGGAAGGGACCATGGCGCGGGACTTCGAGGACTACTTCCTCCGCCTTTTGCCCAAGTGCAAGATGCTCGACCTGATGAAGACCGACCTCGACATGCCCGACTCGGACGTGACCCCGGAATACCTGCTGGACAACCTCTGGCTCGTGGGCAGCCCCGACGACGTCGCCGAGAAGCTCCAGGCGCTTCAGGACGACCTGGGGGGCTTCGGAGTCCTCCTGGTTCTGGGTCATGAATGGGACCCGAAGGACCGCTGGGTCGAGTCCATGCGGCTTCTCCAGGAAGAGGTTTTGCCCCGGGTCAATGGAGCTGGGGAGTCAAGAGATGGATAGCAATGTCCCCGCTCCCCAAGAGTGAGGCGTTAGCGACACACTGGCGGAAGCCGGAGGACAGCGAGGAATCGGGATCGTGGCACGGTTCTCATTGAAAGACTTGGGGCGGTTCGAAGAGGGCATCCTGGAGTCCATCGATCTGCCGGAGCGGGACGCCCGGCGTTTCATGGAGCTGGGCTTTCTCCCCGGTTCCGTGGTTTCAGCTGCGGGACGATCCCCGTTCGGCGACCCTCGGGTGTATCGGGTGGATGGCTCCGAAGTCGCACTGCGGCGGGAGACGGCTGCCCGTCTGATTCTGCGCCGACCCGGTTCGGCCCACCGAAAAGACCCATGAGCCAATGCCATGGGGCGACCGAGACCGCGTCCCCTTCTGAGATCAGGCCTGGAGCCCCCTCCCGATTGCGCACCGTCGCCGTCGTGGGCCCGCCCAACACCGGGAAGTCGACCCTGTTCAACCGGCTGACGGGACTTCGCCAGCGCGTGGCCAACTATCCCGGCGTCACGGTGGAGAAACGGATCGGGCGCGCGCGCCTCCCCGGCAAGATCGAGGTCCACCTGGTCGATCTTCCCGGTATCTACAGCCTGGAGCCCCGGTCGGAAGACGAACGGGTCGCCCGGGACGTTCTCACCGGCCGCATGCCGGGCGTCTCCAGTCCGGACGCCGTCATTCTGATCCTCGATTCCACCAACCTGGGGCGTCATCTCGGGTTCGCCGCTCCCATCCTCAGCCTGGGAATTCCGACCCTCGTGGTCCTGAACATGGCCGATTCGCTGCGGAGAGGCGGCGGACGCCTCGATCTGGACGCCGTGGCGCAACAGATCGGGGCTCCTGTCGCCCTGGTCAGCGCCCGGACCGGAGAGGGCACCGAGGCGATCCGGGAGTTCCTGGTGGGAGCCCTGGCCGTCCCCGCCCCCCTGGAACTGCCGGTGATTCAGGACGTTCGCCGCTGCCGGGAGTGGTCGGCCCAGGTCGGCGAAGCGGCGGAATACCGCCCCCCGGCCCCCCCGCTGTGGACCCGGCGTCTCGACGCCGTCCTGCTCCATCCGGTGGCGGGCCTTCTCATCTTCGCCGCGGTGGTGGTCGCCGTCTTCCAGACGGTCTTCACCTTTGCCGTCCCCCTCATGGACGCTACCGCCGCCATGATCTCCACTTCCGGAGAATGGGTCCGCGGCCTGCTGCCCGACTCCTGGTTCCGCAGCCTGCTCATCGAAGGGGTCTGGGGCGGAGTGGGATCGGTGGTGATCTTCCTGCCCCAGATCCTGTTGCTGTTCCTCTTCATCGGCGTGCTGGAGGACTCGGGCTACATGGCCCGGGCGGCGCTCATCGCCGACCGGACCATGGCCCGGGTGGGCCTGCAGGGGAAGTCCTTCATTCCGCTGCTTTCCGCCTACGCCTGTGCGGTTCCGGCCATCCTGGCCGCCCGCACCATCGAGAGCAGGCGGGACCGGATTGCCACCATCATGATCGCGCCCTTCATGACCTGCTCGGCCCGATTGCCGATCTACACGCTGGTGATCGCCGCCTTCATCCCGGAACGCCCCGTCCTGGGCGGATTCCTGGGCACCCGGGCGGCGACCATGCTGGGGCTGTACCTGCTCGGATTCCTGGCGGCCATCTTGACGGCGTGGGCCCTCAAGTCGTCGGTGCTTCGCGGCGCGGGCGCCCCCTTCTCCCTGGAGATGCCGCCCTACCGCTTGCCCGGCCTCCAGTCGCTGGCCTTGCGCCTCGTGGACCGCACCAAGATCTTCCTACGGCGAGCGGGGACCATCATTCTCTGCACGACCATCGTCCTTTGGTTCCTGGCCAGCCTCCCGCTCCGGAACGGCGAAGCGCCCCCGATTGCGGAAAGCGTCATCGGCACGGTGGGGCGGACCATCGAACCGGTCATCGAGCCCCTGGGTTTCGACTGGAAGATCGGCATCGGAATCATCACCTCCCTGGCGGCCCGCGAGGTGATCGTGGGAACGCTGGGCACCATCTACGGGATGGAAGCGGACGAGGGCTCCCCGGACCTGCAGGAGGCTCTCAGGAGCGACCTGGATCTGGGCGGGGCGGTGGCGCTGTTGATCTTCTTCGCCTTCGCCATGCAATGCATGTCCACGGTGGCGGTGGTGAGGAGGGAGACCGCGGGTTGGCGCTGGCCGGTGGCGCAGTTCGCCTACATGACGCTGCTGGCCTACGTTGCGGCCTACCTGGCCAAACAGATCATCGGGCCGTGACCCCCGGAAACGGGGCGCTCATCCGATGGCGTCCTGAATCCCCCTCAGCGCCGCGTTGAAGGCGGGGACACTGACGCTCAGAACGTCGTACTCGGTGAGACGGGCCACCACCAGGTCCCGGGAGGGGATCACCAGCGTGTTCTGGCCGCCGGCTCCGGCGGCATAGAAGGCATCGGCGGGGGCGTCAAAGTTGCCGGTGGTGTTGAGCCACCACATGGCGCCGTAGCGCGACTCGCTCGGTTCCCCCTCCTCGTTGAACCACGCCGGAGCCGGCGTGCGGACGAACTCCACGAACTCTTCGGGCAGGAGCCGCTTTCCCTGCCAGACTCCCCCTTGCAGGTAAAGGAGTCCAATGCGGGCCCAGTCCCGGACCGTCCCGTACTCGTAGCCGGAGAGGATGAAGTTGCCGTAGGGGTCGGTGTCCAGCACCATCCTCCGGATTCCGATCCGGTCGAAGAGGGCGCGTTGCGGGAAGGTAAGGTATTCCTCACCCCGGGCCTCCACCGCGCGGCGGACCAGGTATCCGAGCGTCAGGGGGTCGCAGTTGCGGTAGCGGCCCACGGTTCCTGGAGAAAAACGCAGCCGGCGCGAGACGGCGTACTGGAAGACGTCCAGGGCGCAGGGGTAGACATAGTAGTGGTCCGGATAGGCGCTGGAGATCCGGTAGGTCCCCTGCGGTGTCTGCTCCATCACTTCGTAGAGCGTGAAGTCGAGGCCGCTGGACATGCGGAACAGGTCCTCCATGCGGATCTCGCAGCGCGGGTCGCCCGGCGCCTGCCATTCGGGCACCGGCGCCGGCCCCGTCATCTTCAGCCGCCCCTCCTGAATCAGACGGCCCGCCAACGTGCCGGTGAGGCTCTTGCCCATGGACCAGCTCTCCAGCAGCGTGTCCTTGCAGATCCCGGACGCGTAGCGCTCGGCGATGAGGCGGCCCTTGTAGACCACCGCCAGCGACGTGGTCCGCGCCGGCGGTTCGAAGGCGAGTTCGACCGCCGCTCGCAGCTTCTCCTCATCGACCTCGGGAGGGAGGGGTTGCTCCGGCAGGAGGTCTCCCATGGGCCAGGCTTGCGTATCGGCCGGGGGCAGAGCGGTCCGCACCGGAACGAGATCGAAGAAGATGCCGTCATGTTCCCGGGGATGAACGATGCACCCCTGATCGCCGTAGAATCCGGCGCTGCGGCGGTAGCCACCGGGCAGGGTGGCGTGAACCCGCTTCCGGTCGTAGTCGATGACGTCGTCGAGGTGCTCCAGGTCCGACTCGGGCAGCTTCAGCAGGTCCACGGCCACGTTTCGGCTGTGCTCTCGCGCCGCCTCTTCCCCGGTTCCGGTAACAAATACTGCCGAACAGAGCAGTTTCGCGTACCCGGCCAGACCGATGTCGCTGGGGTCCTGATCTTTGGCTTCGTGCATTCGGGGTATTATGAGGCATGTCTCACGTGAGATTTGCCAAATTCCTTCTCGTCTTGGGCGTCTTCCTCAATTCCACCCATAAAGCCATGACGCAGGGCGCCGAGGAGTTGCTGAACCGCGCCGTGCAGGCTTCGGAACAGGGCCGGAGCTCCGAGTCCGTGGATCTGGCCACGGGCGCCCTGGCCCGGAACCCCGAGCTGGCCTATGCGTACTACCTGCGGGGCCGGGAGCACTTTCGATCGGGCAAGATCAATGAATCCGTAGCAGACCTGGAGCAGTACGTCCGGCTGCGTCCCGACATGGAGCCAAGGCAGTGGGAGCTGGGTCTTTCCTATTTCTACGCCGGCCAGTTCGAAAAAGGAGCGCGGCAGTTCGAGCTGTACCAGACCTACCACGACAACGACGTGGAAAACTCGGTCTGGCGCTATCTGTGCATCGCCCGAACCGACGGAACGGAGAAGGCACGGTCCACCCTGATGCCGATTCGCAACGACCCCCGGATTCCCATGATGGCCGTCTACGACATGTTCCGGGGAGAAGGGTCGCCCAAGAAGGTCCTGGAAGCCGCCCGCGCCGGCCGGCCCGGACCGGCCCAATTGGAAGGGCGCCTCTTCTACGCCCACCTCTACATCGGACTCTTCCTGCTCGCCCAAGGAGACGGGGAGGGTGGAAAAACCCACATCCTGGCGGCAGAAAAGAGAAGGGTCCGCCACTACATGTGGGACGTGGCCCGCTACCAGGCGAGCCTCCTCGGCCGGCCGGATTAAGCAACGGCAACCCTTGGGAATTTGACAGTCGACCGGAAGGTCAGTCCCCTCGATCCTTCCCCCGGGTCAGCCAGTCGAGGCTGAATCGGGCCAGGGTGACGGTCTCGTAGGCCGCTTCGTCCCCCCGTTCGTACAGGCAGGCGACGGTGCCGTCCGGCAGAACCGCCAAGCTGGAGTAGGCGGATGGCCCCGGGTGCAGAGCGCGCGATACCGGCCAGGATTCCCCCTCATCGTAGCTGAGGCGAACGGTCATCCGGACGCGCTCGGTGGCGGCGGGATTGGAAAAAAGGAGGCGGCTGCGGCCTCCTGTGTCGGGCCAACTGTAGCGCAGCAGGCTGGCTTGGCAGACCGGCTCGGTCAACTGGGGATCGTCCTGCGGCTCCGACCACGTCATGCCGCCGTCGCTGCTCCAGGAACGGCCCCGGAGGTTCCTGCCGAAGTAGGACCGGAAGTTCAGGAGAACCCGGCCGTCAGTCAACTCGGCGACCTGGCACTCGTTGGCGTGAGGCTGGATGTTCCCTCCCAGATGCCAGCTCTTGCCGTGGTCGTCGCTGTAGATGACATGGGAGCCGAATGCGGGCGGGGGCTCCCCGTATGAGGGAACCGCTTCATCCGGACTCGGGGCCGCGTAGGAATAGTCGCACGGGATCACCAGCCGGCCCTTGTCGGGACCGTGTCGAAGCTGGATTCCGACGCCGGGACCGGTGGCATACCAGTCCCAGTCCGGTTTCTTGGTGGTGGCCGTGATCTCCCGAGGCGGCGCCCAAGTCTGCCCATCGTCCCCGCTGGAGGTGACCCACACGGTCCGCGTCCCCCGGGCGCCGGGCTGCAGGATCTCCCTCAGACCCTCGTCCCCCGGATTGTGGGTCAGCAAGAGCCAGATCGTCCCGGTCTCCTGGTCCACCACCGGGCAGGGATTGCCGCAGGTGTTGCCGCCGTCGTCCCAGACCACCTGCTGACGGCTCCAGGTCTCCCCTCCGTCGGTGGAACGCCGGAGCAGGAGGTCGATGTCTCCATGATCGCTGCGGCTGTCCTTGCGCCCTTCGCAGAAGGCCAGGAGAGTTCCCTTCCCCGTGGTCAAGAGCGCCGGGATCCGGTAGGTGTGATATCCGTCCCGGCCGCTCACGAAAAGCGGTTTCTGATCCGGCGCGGCGGGCGTGGGGGGTTCCGAGCATGCTCCCCCCAGCAGCAGGACTGCGATCCCCATGACGTGGATCATCGGAGCCGGGCGGCCCTCCCCGTTGGAACACCAGCTTCGCATGACCGGACCCTCCTGAAACTCCCCTGGAACGGATCGAGAAACCTCGCGGCCGCATTGAAAATACGTCGCTGAAAGCACGTGCCGCAAGCCTGTCCGAACCGTTGCAGCAGTCGGGAGTCCCCAGTTTTGGAGCAGCCGGCTGGTGGGGCGTTTGGGAATGTTCGGAACCCTGTAGTAGTCTTGGCGGTCAATATGAAACTGCCAAGAATCCTCCTCACCATCTTCTTCCTGGGAACGGCCGCGGCCGAGAAAGGCGACCAGGCGCCCAAGCCGCAATACGAATGGGAGCAGATTTCGATCCCAGCCGCATCGGCCCTGGAGCCGATCCTTGAACAGTTTTCGCCCAAGAGAGCCGTCACCTACATGGAGGACGGCGCGCTGGCCTGGACCCGGAAGCGGGAGTGCATCGCGTGCCACACCAACGGCACCTATTTCGTGACGCGTCCCGCCTTGACGGGAACCCTGGGCCGGCCTCCCGCGGAACTGAGGGAGTTCGTCATCGATGAGCTCGACGAGTTGCGGGCCATGGAGCCCGAAAAACTTCGTTCCAGCGTCCGGCCGACCCAGGTCGCCTATGCGGCCCAGGGGCTGGCCGAATGGGATTCCCACGTCACTGAGGAGCTCTCCCGGGAAACCCGGGAAGCCCTGGACCTGATGCTCCAACTCCAGGATCCGGAGGGCGCTTGGAGCAACGTCGACACCTGGCCGCCGTTCGAGTCCAGCCGGTATCAGTCCGCCACCGTGGGCGCCATGGCCATGGCGGCGGCTCCCGGATGGCTGGCCTCCAACGGAGACCAGGAAGCGGTGCGAAAGACCCGGGAATACCTGAGGACCCGGGCGCCCCACGATTACGGCCGGCTCCTCCTGCTCTGGGTTTCCACACGCTGGCCCGGTTTGCTGGAAGAAGAGAAGCAGCAGGAACTGGTGGAGATGATCTGGCGGCATCAACGGACAGACGGGGGCTGGTCGATCCGCACATTCGCCACTCCCGAGACCTGGGGCCGGGGAAACCGCGCCGAGAAGCTCCGGGCCGAAGAGGATTTCGAGAATCCGGCCAGCGACGGCCACCAGACCGGACTCTGCGTCCTGGTCTTGAGACTGGCCGGGGTCCCGGCAGACGATCCCCGAATTCAACGAGCCCTCGACTGGCTGCTTTCCAACCAGCGGGAGTCGGGCCGCTGGTGGACGCGGTCCCTCAACACCGACAAGTTCCATTTCATCACCTACAGCGGCACCTGCTACCCGTTGTTGGCGCTGGACAGTTGCGGCCGTTTGGCGGTCGACCGGTCAACTCCGTGACCCGCGCCGGCGGTCCCAGGATGAGAATCCCTCGATCCGCCTGTTCAAACCGTCCAGGGTTGCGTCGTGGGTGACTCCAAATGGACGCGCAGGCAGGCGCTGACCTCCCTCTCGGGAGGCGGACTGGCCCTGGCTTCCTGCCGGGACGAATCCCCCGTGGATGCGGAGATGAGGATCACGGCGGAGATCCTGCAAGCGGCTCAACAGGTGGCCGGGCTCGATTTCACGCTCCCGGAGCGGGAGCAGATGCTCAAGCGGGTCAATCAGAGCCTGGAGTTCTTCGGGAATCTCCGGGAGTTCCCCCTGGACAATTCGGTGCCTCCCGCCATTCAATTCGATCCCATTCCCCGCGGGAACGTGCCGTATCCGCCCGCCGCGCAACCGGCCATCGCGAGAACTCCCATCCCCGAGGTGCCGGGCCGCCGGGAGGATCTGGCCTACTGGCCCCTTTCCCGATTGGCGGCGGCGGTGAAGGCCCGGAAGGTGAGTTCCGTGGATCTGACCCGCCTCTATCTGGAGCGCCTCAAGAAACATGACGAGAAGCTGGAATGCGTCATCTCCTACACCGAGGAGCTGGCTCTGGAGCAGGCGCGGCGCGCCGACCGGGAACTGGGTCGTGGACGCTACCGGGGGCCGCTCCACGGCATCCCCTGGGGAGCCAAGGACCTGTTGGCGGTTCGGGGATACCGAACCACCTGGGGAGCCACCTCCCATCGCGACCAGACTCTCGACCTGGACGCCACGGTGGTCCGCATGCTGGAGGAGGCGGGCGCGGTTCTCATCGCCAAGCTCAGCCTGGGAGCCCTGGCCGCGGTCGACGTCTGGTACGGCGGAAAGACCCGCAATCCCTGGAAGCTGGACGAAGGCTCCAAGGGTTCGTCGGCCGGTTCGGCCGCGGCGACGGCCACCGGCCTGGTGGGCTTCTCCATCGGGTCCGAGACCATGGGGTCCATCGTCTACCCTTCGGCCACCTGCGGCGTCACCGGACTGAGGCCGACTTTCGGACGGGTCAGCCGTCACGGCGCCATGACCCTGAGTTGGAGCCTGGACAAGCTGGGCCCCATCTGCCGCAGCGCCGAGGACTGCGCCCTGGTGTTCGCCGCCATCCACGGACTCGATCCCGACGACCGGACCACCCGCGACCGTCCCTTCGTCTGGCCTGTCGGAGACCAGATGGAGGGCCTCCGGGTGGGCTACGCCGAGAGCCTGTTCCAGGAACAGGAGGACGAGGCCGCCAAGGAGAACGATGCGCGGAGCCTGGAGGACTTCCGATCCTTAGGAGTCGATCTGGTCCCGGTCGAGCTGCCGCAGCGGCCCCTTGCGCCGGAACTCATCCTCTACACCGAGGCGGCAGCCGCCTTCGACGAGTTCACGCGGAACAACCAGGACGACCTGTTGCAGGAACAGGAGGAGAACAACTGGCCCAACATGTTCCGCCAGGCCCGGATGGTGCCGGCCGTGGAGTATATCCAGGCCAACCGGCTGCGGTCACTGTTGATGGAGGACATGGCCCGGCTCATGTCTGGAATCGATGCCTACCTGGCTCCCAGCTTCAGCTATAACGTAAGACTCACCAACCTGACGGGACTCCCCTGCCTCGCTCTGCCCAACGGTTTCGATCCCGAAGGCCGTCCCACCAGCATCTCCCTGACCGGGCGCCTCTTCGACGAGTCCCGGATCCTGGCTCTGGGCCGCGCCTACCAGCAGGTCACCGATAATCACTCCCGGCAGCCTCCGGGGTTTTGATATGAAGATCCGACTCAGTTCGACAATTTTGCGGAACTGAATCTATGCGCGGACCCCAGTTTCGAGCGCGAGCAAATCGACGGCGACCTCTCGATCGAGTTGGACATGGAGGCGAAGGGCATCCGGAAAGAGATGGTCGGTCCAACAGGGCGGGTCCGCGTACTTCCGATAGTCAATGAATACAAACCAGCGTGCGATCAAACGAACTGTTCTCTACGGCGACGATAAACATGCTCTTCAAGAAATTTTCCCAGCGCTCGACGATGGCAAACGAACGCGACGTGCGGGGCGGGGTCATTTCGCGGTCGATCGGAACGGTGTTCACGTTGGGACGCCAGAGTGACGAGGTACAATACGAGTGTCCTATCGGGGAATATCCACTGGATCTCCCTTTTTCGATGCGATCAAGGGCATCTGAGAACGAGGATACGTTCTTGTTCGTGTCATCGACCGGACCACGTCAGGAATGCGGAGGCGCGCAACCCCGTTCGGAAGCCGCCCGACACGATCGAGTGCCGGGACGCGACCCTCACACGGGACAGCCTCGATCCCAAATGGCCGACCACCAACATCGTGATCGGCAACCCGCTGTTCATGGGCGGGAAGCCCCTGATCACGCACCTGAGCGAGAACTACGTGTCGCTGATGGTTGCGATGTAGGCCGGCCGCGTGCCGGCGGAGGCGGACTTGGTCTGCTGGTTCGACAGGGCGGGCCAGCAGGTCGTCCCGGGGAACGCGGCGCGGTCGGACCTCGCGGCGACGAACTCGATCCGGGGCAGTGCGAACCGGCGAGCGCGGCCGGTGGGGACGTCCACGTCGCGGATCACGCAAATCGACGGCGACAAGTTCATCGACCTACTGCTCGACAATGGCATCCTGCGTTCGCAACCCTACTCTCCGAGGTGCTGGCCGTCGATCTGGATGCGTGCACCGACTTGGACGGAGACGTATAACCATGGTTGCCGCACTTGCCTCGGAGTTACGCTACTCGGGGTCGAAGGACTCCGCGCAGTGGCGCGGCCTCGCTGTCGTGGATGAGGACCGATTCAAGTCCTACCTAAAAAACCGCGTAAGGGCGCGGGTAGAAGATGACGATGCCCACGGCGAATTTGCAGTGGAGTTGCGCGGCATGGCCACGACGGGGATGGCCACCGAATTCGTGGAGAAGCTCCTTCGCGCAGTTCCTGAGGATAAGTCGTGGGCTGTCGGAGAGGCACTAGCAGAGTGTATTCTTGCCGACGACGAGACGCGTGAGATCTGCTGGCCTTGGAATCTCGTACGTGACCGCCGTACGCCAAGGGCTAGTACCCCATAACATGTAATTGTTCGTATATTATAGTAGGAGGCTGGAGAACT